>NZ_JBYTEO010000019.1:0-18670 GCF_058791355.1 Pseudomonas sp. EB271-G4-1 | reverse complement strand
TTCCCCTAGGGGACGCCACGATTACCCGCTCTGCGGGATTTTATAAGGGTCATTCAATTATTGAATGGCCCTTTTGTTTGTCTGGCGTTTGGCCAAATCTCCCTCTTTCTCCCAAACTGTTCTTCAGACCAGCGGTCACATCCACGACTTGCAGAAAATTATTATGAGAATAATATTCTAGTCGTAATATTCGGAGGCAACGATGAACGATAAAAAAGCTCAAACCCGCGAACGCATTCTCAAGGCAGCCAGCGCCGCGCTGATCCAGCGTGGTCCGGCCGAGCCAAGCGTTGGCGAAGTGATGGGCGCGGCCGGCCTGACCGTCGGCGGCTTTTATGCGCACTTCGAAAGCAAGGACGCGATGATGCTGGAAGCGTTCAAGCAGTTGCTGGGTCACCGCCGTGACCTGATTGCCGACATGGATGCCGAGTTGACCGGTGAAGAGCGTCGCGCGTTGGTTGCAGCGTTTTATCTGTCACGCAAACACCGCGATTCCAGCGAGTCTGCGTGCCCGATCCCGGCCTCGATCGGTGAGCTCGGACGCCTGCCCGAGGCGTTTCGAATTGCACTGAATGAACACATGGAGCTGATGGTCGCGCAATTGGCGGCCAGTCCTGAAGACACCGACAAAGCCCTGGCTGATCTGGCCTTGATGGTGGGCGGCCTGGCGCTGGCACGGGCGCTGGGACCCGGTGATTTATCCGATCGTTTGCTGCGCGCGGCCAAGTCGGCGGTGCGTTGACCTGAAGGCTGCGGCCTGGGGAGAATGCGATGAGCACGTTGAAGTGGGTTCGTGGCGTTAATGGCACCTTGGGTTGGTTCGCCCCGAAGCTGGTGGCGAGCAAAATGCGATTGGCATTCATGACGCCGCGCGATTTTCCACCGCGTGATTGGGAATTGCCGCTGCTGGCCAAATCCGAACGAATCACTTTGCGTTTCGGCCTTTCAGCGTTGCGCTGGGGGCAAGGCCCGGCAGTGCTTTTGATGCACGGCTGGGAAGGTCGGCCCACACAGTTTGCCAGCCTGATCACGGCGCTGGTCGATGCCGGGTATTCGGTTGTCGCTTTGGACGGCCCGGCGCACGGTCGCTCGCCCGGGCGCGAGGCGAATGTCGTGCTGTTCGCCCGAGCCCTGCTGGAAGCGGCCGCCGAATTGCCGCCGCTGCAAGCAGTTATCGGCCACTCCATGGGCGGCGCCAGTGCCATGCTTGCCGTGCAAATGGGCCTGCGCACCGAAACCCTGGTCAGCATTGCCGCCCCGGCGCGGATTCTCGGGGTATTGCGCGGTTTCGCCCGCTATGTGGGGTTGCCCCCGAAAGCCCGCTCGGCGTTCATCCGCCAGGTCGAGTCTGACGTCGGCATGCGCGCGGCGATGCTGGATGTCGCGCACTACCAGCTCGACATGCCTGGCCTGATCGTGCACGCCGAGGACGACACCCATGTCCCGGTCAAGGAATCACAACTGATCCACGAAGCCTGGTTCGACAGTCGTCTGCTGCGTTTGCAGGAAGGCGGTCATCAGCGGGTGCTGGCTGACCCGCGGGTGATTGATGGCGTGTTATCACTGCTGGCCGGTCGCAGCCTGCAATCGCGCCAATCGGCTTGAGCATCCGTTACACTGCCCCGGTCGAATCAATCTGACCGGGGAGTGGGGCATGGGCTGGGATCGGGCAACGCCGTTTATCATTGATCTGCAAGTGGGCGCCGAAGACATCGACGGGCTGGGGCACGCCAATAACGCGGTGTACGTGACCTGGCTCGAACGTTGTGCCTGGCGCCACTCCCAGCGCCTCGGCCTGGATCTGGTCGAATACCGTCGGCTGGACCGAGCAATGGCGGTGGTGCGCCACGAAATCGATTACCTGGCGGCCGCCTATGAAGGCGATGAGCTGCAACTGGCGACCTGGATCGTCGATTGGGACCAGCGCCTGAAAATGACCCGGCATTTCCAATTGAAACGCCCCAGCGATAATTCGACCTTGCTGCGCGCGCAAACCACGTTCGTTTGCATCGAGCTGTCCACCGGCAAGCCCAAGCGCATGCCTGCCGAGTTCATCGAAGGCTACGGCCCGGCGCTGCAAGCCCCCGTCTGACCCCCCCCTGTAGGAGCGAGCATGCTCGCGATGGTCGTCAACGATTACGCTGGAAACCTGACACCCCGCAGCGCTCTCAGGTTCACCGCGAGCAGGCTCGCTCCTACAGGGTTCTGCGATTTCTCGCGATATCCAGTAAACTGCCGCACGTTCTTCGTTGAGTGTGTTTTTCATGCAAATTGCCTTGGCGCCCATGGAGGGGTTGGTCGACGATATCCTGCGCGACGTGCTGACCCGAGTGGGCGGTATCGATTGGTGCGTGACCGAGTTCATTCGGGTCAACGATCAACTGCTCACGCCTGCTTATTTCCATAAATTCGGCCCGGAACTGCTGAACGGCGCCCGGACTGCTTCTGGCGTGCCGCTGCGCGTGCAGTTGCTGGGTTCGGACCCTGTGTGCCTGGCGGAAAACGCCGCGCTGGCGTGCGAGCTGGGTTCCGAGGTGATCGACCTCAACTTCGGCTGCCCGGCCAAGACGGTCAACAAGTCCCGGGGCGGCGCTGTGCTGCTCAAGGAGCCTGAGCTGCTCAATCAGATCGTCGAGCATGTCCGTCGCGCCGTTCCGGCGCACATTCCGGTAACGGCCAAGATGCGCCTGGGCTTCGATAGTCCGGACGGTGCGCTGGTGTGCGCCACGGCCCTGGCTGAAGGCGGTGCCGAGCATATCGTGGTCCACGCCCGGACCAAGACTGACGGCTACAAGCCACCTGCCCACTGGGAGTGGATCCCGCGGGTACAGGACGTGGTCAAGGTGCCGGTGTTCGCCAACGGTGATATCTGGAGCGTCGAAGACTGGCGTCGTTGCCGCGAAATCAGCGGCGTGGAAGACATCATGCTCGGTCGCGGCCTGGTTTCGCGCCCCGATCTGGCCCGGCAAATCGCGGCGGCGAAGGCCGGTGAAGAGGTCGTTGAGATGACCTGGGCCGAGTTGCTGCCGTTGATCCAGGATTTCTGGCTGCAAGCCAAGGCGCAGATGACTGCGCGTCAATCGCCGGGCCGCTTGAAGCAGTGGCTGGCGATGTTGACCCGCAATTATCCCGAGGCGGTCGAGTTGTTCAGCGTCCTGCGCCGTGAAACCGAGCTGGACCAAGTCTCGCGTTTGTTGGGGTTGCAGGTGGCTGAAGCGGCCTGAAAAAAGTTAAAAAAATCTGAAAAAAATCTCTTGAAAAGCAAACAGCGGTCCCTATCTAAGGATTACGCGATGCCGAATTCGGGTCGCGGAGACAAAAAAACTTGCTGATCTGTTTTCAGGAGATTTGAATCATGAGTACTGCATTTTCCATGGCACCACTGTTCCGTTCCTCGGTTGGCTTCGACCGTTTCAATGACCTGTTCGAAACCGCCCTGCGCAACGAGCCAGGCAGCACCTACCCACCTTATAACGTGGAAAAGCACGGCGACGACCAATACCGCATCGTCGTAGCGGCCGCCGGCTTCCAGGAAGAAGACCTGGAGCTGCAAGTGGAAAAAGGTGTGCTGACCATCAGTGGGGGCGGCAAACGTGAAGTGAACGAGGGCGTCACTTACCTGTACCAGGGTATCGCACAGCGGGCCTTCAAACTGTCCTTCCGCCTGGCGGACCATATCCAGATCAAGGCCGCCGACCTGAGCAACGGTTTGTTGAGTATCGACCTGTTGCGGGTGATTCCCGAAGAAGACAAAGCCAAGCGCATCCCGATCAACGGGACACAAAAACCGGCTCTGCAGCATTGAGTCGGACCGGGCAGGGTTGTCTGAGGACGACTTGACCGGCTGAAGCAAAAGACCCCGACTTGTCGGGGTCTTTTTTTTTCGGGGCCGGTTCCTGCGATCAGGTCCACCCATACCGGACCAGATGAAAGAAAATCGGCGCGGCAAAACACACCGAATCCAGGCGATCGAGCATGCCACCATGACCTTCGATCATATGCCCCCAGTCCTTCACGCCACGGTCGCGCTTGATCGCCGACATCACGATGCCGCCGGCGAATCCCAGCAGGTTGATCAGCAGGGCGATGAGCAGCGACTGCCAGGCAGTGAACGGCGTGATCCACCACAAGGCGCAGCCGATCAGTGAGGCCAGCAGGATGCCGCCGACAAAACCTTCCACGGTCTTGGACGGCGACAGGTTCGGCGCAATCTTGCGTTTGCCGAACAATTTGCCGCACACGTACTGCAGCACATCCGACATCTGCACCACGATCACCAGATAGGCGATCAACAGCAGGTTTCGCCCCTCATAACCGGCGATGTCCAGGGTCAGCAGGGCGGGTACATGGGATACGCAGAACACCGCAATCATCAGGCCCCACTGGACTTTCGAGGCTCGCTCGAGGAAGTGCGTACTGTCGCCGCCCAGGGACGCCAGGATCGGCAGCAGCAGGAATACGTAGACTGGAATGAAGATCGAGAACAGCCCGTACCAGTCGTAGTAAATCAGCAGGTACTGCAGCGGCAGGGCCAGGTAGAAGGCCGCGACCAAAGCCGGATAGTCGCTGCGGCGAGTGGGCGTGAGCGTCATGAATTCGCGCAGGGCGTAGAAGGACACCGTGTAGAACAGCACGATCACGGCGGTGGTGCCGAGCCAAAAGGCGATCCCGATGACCAGTACCATCACCCACCAGGCGTTGATCCGTGCGTTGAGGTTGTCGATCACCGGGTTGGGGCTGCCGTGGCTGCGGCGCTTGAGCACGAAACCAATTGCCGAGGCCAGCAATAGAAACGCGCCAATCGCGCCAAACAACATCAAGGTCTGTCTATCCATGTCAGGCATGCTCTCCGGCCAGGCTCAGTAGCGCTTCGCGACTGCGTTCGAGAAAGTGCGTCTTGCTTTCATCTTCGTCCAGGGTCAACGCGGCGCCAAAGCTGATGGTGCATAAAAGCGGCAGCGGCAGGACCCGCCCCTTGGGCATGACGCGGTTGAGGTTGGCGATCCACACCGGGATCAACTGCGCCTGGGGATATTGCCTTGCCAGGTGGTAAAGCCCGCTCTTGAACGGCAATAAACCCTCATCGGGGTTACGCGTGCCTTCGGGAAAAATGATCAGCGAGTCGCCGTTTTCCAGGGCATCGAGCATCGGTTGCAAGGGATTGTCGGCGGGTTCCTTGCGTTCACGGTCAACCAGTACGCCGTTGAACACCTGGTTGATGATGTAGCGCCGCAACGGGCTTTTCAGCCAGTAGTCCGAGCCTGCCACGGGCCGGGTGATGGTGCGCAGGGTCGGCGGCAGCGAGGCCCACAGCAGGACGAAATCGCCATGGCTGCTGTGGTTGGCAAAGTAGATACGCTGTACAGGTTCCGGTGCGCAGCCGAGCCACAGGCTGCGCGCGCCGGTCAGTATGCGCGCGGCCGAGGTGATGAGGGTGGCAACCACGGGTTCGAGCATGGGAACTCCTTATCCGGCAAAGTTCAGCCAAGGGTCGGCCAGAATGAAAAACAGGGTCAACAGCACCTGTGCCGCCACCAGCAGCGCCTGGTTGCGCAACAGCTTCAGGGCGCCGGTGATACGTTCGCTCCAGGGGCGCCCGCCATGCTCGGCGGGCTGCAGATTCAGCGTTGTCAGGGCTTGATCCAGGGACAGGGTGTGCTCCGGAAGGTTTTCAGCTCGCTCGGCAAGGCGTTGGAACAGATCGGCATCGAATGCCACCCGCAGCGCCCAGTATTTTTGCCCCAGGCCGAGCAACAGCAGCCCACCGCTGCAGGTCGCGCTCCAGAACCCCTGGCCGTCCAGGAGGGACTGGCTCAGGCCGAACAAGGCGCCCAACAAGGTAAGCCCGTTGGACAGTCGATCCAGCATGTCGCCACGACGCAACAGACTGGCTGTCACCTGTAATTGCATATCAATGGACACCGCGTGCCTCCATGTGGGTCGCCAGCGGCTCTAGCGCCTCTCGGTGAAAGGACCCCAGGACAATTCCCGGGCGCGCGCGCTGGATCAACAAAAAGGCTTCGGCGACACTACTGGCCCTCCCGGTGTGCAACAGCCAGGCGGCTACGGCCGTGGCGCTGCGCGAATAGCCCAAGGCGCAACAGACCAGGAGCGGTCCGTGCTGGCGCAGGCTTTCGATGGCCAGTGCGGCTTCCCGGCATTGCGCGGTGGTGGGGGCGGTCAAATCCAGGACAGGCAGTGTGCGGTAGGCGACAGTCCCCGGATCAAGCGACAGCTCGGCGCACAGGTCGAACACTGCGGTAAAGGTGCTGCCCTTGAGTTCCCGACGGGTCGGTATGCGCCCGAGCCAGACGTCATCGAGCACTTGGTCGGGCTGCGGATTGTTGCGGGTCCACAGGCGCGAGTTGAGCCAGGCGGCAGCCACGTAGGGCGTCAGCAACCAGCGCGCGGCGGGGGACAGGCGTCCATCGGCACGCTTTTGAAAACCTCCTGCGTCGAGTACGGCGTAATTGAGCGATACCAACAGCAAGGCCATCGCCGGCCAAGCCAGCCACAGCCAGGCTCCCCCTAAGTAGAAGGCCGGGGCGGCGAACACGGCAGCTCCCGACAGGTAATACAACGCCAGTCTCCAGCGTTTTTTTACGGCCGCCAGCCGGGCACCGTGCAGAGGCCCTGGTCCCTCCAGCGGCCATAGCCAGACACACAGCCAGCCCAGCAGCGCTCCGCTTGGCAGATCAATGAAGTGGTGCTGGTAAGTGGTCAGCACCGAGAGCCCGATCAGGGTAAACCAGACATGCATCAATCCGCGCCACAGGCCCTGCAAGTGCTTGTGATAGCAGGTCCACAGGATGACCAACAGCGCAATGTGCAGCGATGGCGCCTGATTGAACGGCTTGTCGAAACCGGCCAGTACGTCGAACAGCCAACCAAATACACCGTCCAGTTCCGGTCGGGCGAAGGTGAAGCGCAACGGCCAGATCAGAAAGCAACTGACCGCAATGAGTTGCGCGGTCAACAGGCGCAAGGCGTGCCGCTTGAGTTCTTCGCGACTGTTGGGCAACAACAGGGACAACCCGTACAGCAAGTCGATAGACCAGTACGGGACGATGCTCCAGGCCCAGAACGGCATGTGGTTTTCCCAGCCGAACACCAGGCTGCCAACATCGTCGCGCTGGGTGGTGAACCAGGTGGCGAAACCGTAGGTGCCGAAGAACAACGGCACCAGGAGCAGCAGCCAGAGCACCGCAGGTTTGAGCAGACCAGGCTCGCGTGCCGTCGTTGCACTGCGCAGCATCAAGACACCCGTTGCGCGAGAGCCACGCTGAAAATACCCCATTCGTCGACGCGCATGCCGACCTTGCGAAAGCCGGCCACCTCCACCAGTTGGTCCATTTCCGCCTGGGTGCGTCGGCGCATGACCCAGGCCTGGCCTTCACGGTGGCTGGTCAAGGCTCGGGCGATCAGTTCCAGTTGCGGGTGCCAGGGTTGGCCGGTGTAGACCAGGTATCCGCCAGGTTCCACCGCGTCCCCCAAGCCCGCCAGGGAAGCACTGACCATCTGATTGTCGGCGAACAGCTCGTACAGTCCGGAGACCACCGCCAGGGTAGGTTTGGGATCCAGCGCGGCCAGGTCGGCACGGTCGAAGGCGTCGCCCTTGACGAACCGAGCGATCCCTTCCAGGCCTTTTTCGCGGATCAACGCGCTTCCGTCACGCACGTTGATGTCGCTGTAGTCGCGCAACAGGACCGATTCGGGAAGCGGGCTGACGCCCTGCAAGGCTTCGAGAATGTAGCGTCCGTGTCCGGCGGCGATGTCGACGATGCGCACTTCGCGGCCCTGGTCGCGTAATTGCTGCATCGCCAGGCGCAGCAGTTCTTCGACGTGCAGCTTGCGTTGGCGAATGCCGCGCCAGCCGATGGAGTCGAGGTAGTTGCGGTCGATCATGCGGCCGACAGCCGACGTGCCCGTGGGGGTGTTGCGATAGACGTAGTCCAGTGTGCTGCCGGAGTCGAAACCGGTGTCGAAGCCTAGCTTGATCCCGGACGACAATTGGCTGCCCAGGCGCATGCTGGCGCGGGTCATGCGCCAATACAGATCGCGCAGGGAGTTGCGCGGCAGCGGCGCGGCCAATGATTCGGATTCGGCGCAAGTCAGGCCCAGTCGATCGGCGGCCAGCAAGCCAGGGCGTTCAATGGGTTGCGCGAAGTTCTGCAGGATGAAGCGTCGTGCGCTGGCGACGGCGTGTCCACGGTTCTTTTCACCCAAGGTGTCGTGGAAGAATCCCGGCAGCACATGTTTTTCCTTGTGCAGAGTGCCCAGGCGCTCGAAAAACTGTTCCTGGGGTTGGCGATGCACGACGAAGTCGGTCCCGGAGATCAACAACTGAGTGGGTATCATTATGGCCTGGGCATCGGCCACCACGCGATCGGCGGCCTCGTACAGGCCGAGCAGGACATTCACTGAAATGGCCTTGGTGATCAGCGGGTCGTTGTCGTAGCTGGCGACGCGCTGCGGGTCATGGCTGAGAAAGCGCGCCTTGACGTAGCTGTTGACGAAAAAGTTACCGCGCCACCGGCGCATCAGTGCCAAGCCCTGGCGAGCGAAGGGCACATAGAGCTTGACCTTGAACGCCGGAGACGCCAGCACCAGCGCCCGTATGTGCGGTGCGTAATCGTGGGCCCAAGTGGCGACGATCACTGCGCCGACGCTCTGGGCGATCACCGCGAGGTTTTCCTCAAGGATCTGGTAGGACGCGCTCAGGTGCTCGCAGAAGGTCTGCACGTCGCGCACGCTGGTGGCAAAGCTGGGGCTGTCGCCCCGAGCGCCTGGTGAAAGGCCATGGCCCCGGGCATCCCAGGCGAAAAAATCGAAGCCGGGCAGGTCCAGTTCATCCACCAGGTGGGCAATACGCCCGGAATGCTCGTGGCCGCGGTGGAACAGCAGTACGGCCTTGCGTGGGGTTCCCGGTTCTGGGGTGCCGGGCCAGTGGCGGTAAAACAATTGCACACCGTCGTGGGTGGTGAAGGTCTGTTCCTGTGCTTCGCGCATTGCCATTTCCTTAGGCTGAAGAGCTGTCGATTTGTGCTTCCCTGAGGCCCTGGCGGACCCGGTTGACCAAGGTATAAGCCAGCAGCATCGCGATGATCGCGAACACCGCGTTGATCCAGAATGGGCTGATCCAGCCCGGTACGATGCCGGCGGCCACGACCCCCAGCACGAAAGCCCGGTCACTTTTGCCCATGGGCCCGTCATAGCGCCGCGAAGCACCGACCATCGGCCCCAGCACGCCGCTGTACTCGCTGAACAAGGCGAGCAAGGTCACCAGCAGCACCAGCCACAGGCTGACGCCGGGCAGCAGGGCAAAGGGCAGGATCAAGGCGCAGTCGGCGGTGATATCGCACAACTCGTTGAGATAGGCCCCCAAGTGCGACTGCTGGCCGAACTCTCGAGCCAGCATGCCGTCGATGGCGTTGAGCGCCATGCGCACCAGCATCCAGATCGGCACCAGCACGAATATCCAGGGGTGATGCACGAAACCGGCGATCAGCACGCCCACCAGGATTGAGCCGATGCCGGCGATCAAAGTGATCTGGTTGGCGGTGGTGCCCTTGGCGAACAAGCGCCGGACCAGGGGGCGCAGGAGATTTTGGAATGCGGGTTTGATCTGGTAGATGCTGGGCACGTTGGTGAGGTCTCGGGAGAGGCGGTTTGGTTACTGAGTGTAGATGGCATCCGGGGATGGATTTGGCGACAGTGCCTGGAATGCTGAAAGCGTGATTTGTCGCGATAAAGGCCAATCAGGGATTCGTCCAAGGCGTGGCCAGTGACAGCTTGATGAGGTAGCGCTCTTCGGTGGGGTGCCTGTAATCCTTGAAGCGATTGACCACTAGCATCACTTGGTACTGGGTGCCCGCGTGCCAGTAGGATTTTCCACCTTTGTTTACATCACGCAGTTGAGCACGCCATTGCGGGGTGTCGGCGAACGAGGGGAAGTCCTTGACCCGGATGGGTGTCCAGCCAGCATTGCGCCATTGCTCCTGCAGATCCAGCACGACCTTGAGGGTATCGTCGAGTAGCAGGGGTTCGATTTGCGGGGACATATTGACACCGTTGATTGACTCGTCACGGTTGAACGTAACCGTGAAGTAGCGAGCCAGCGGAGTTATGAACCCATATTGAGGATCGATGAAACGAAGGCGGGCATCCGACTTAGGCAAACGACCCCAAAAATGGCCAGGAATAGCTGGATCAATGGTTGCACTGGATCGACGGCGCATATCCTCCCAAGGCTCGCCAATCAATAGGGCGATTTCGGGCTCTTCCGACAGGACCTCAATCGACGCAAGCGTCAGGAGGGCCGCGACGGCCAGCGCCAACACGCCGCGTCGCCAGCCTATACGTTGCGGCAGGCTCATCGCACGCCACCACCCAGGGCAATATCCCGAATCGAATGCTCAAGCAGCTTGCGCTGGTCGCTGTGCAGCAGATCGTCAAACTGCTTCGCGGCCCTCAGCACGAAGGGCATACGCTGATTGATATCGGCCAGGTTGGCATTGAGGTTGTTGCTGAAACCAATGGTGCGTCCGTCGTCCACGCGGCGGCACTGACTGGCGAGGGACAGCTCGACGGCTTCGGCGGCGCCGGACGGGATACCGATGACGTAGGAAAAATGGTTACTGCGCAACAGTGAGTTGAGCCGCCAGTCGCTGTACATCGCCGGTTGCAGAATATTCCGTTGCTCGTGCCAGGCTAGATGCTCAACGCTTTCGGCGATATAACCGGCCTCAATCGCCTCGAAGGCCAGGAGAATTTCCTTGTGGTCAATCCCGAATTCCAGCGTTTCCTGTCCGACCGGCCACAGCACCGGATGTTGGCCATTCCCATAAATGTTGCTACGTGATTCCAGGCAATCCCTCAGCGCTTCCAATCCCCGCTCCTGGTAGAACACATGCAACGGATACACATCCAGGAACAGCGTGGTATTACCCATCGCCAGCATCTCGTACACAAACCGGTACATCCGTTGCGAGTATGACAAGGGAAGGTCGGCACCCCATTGGGTGAAGCCCCACACCGGGTTGTCCCGGTTGGCCTCTTCGTACTCGCGTTGACGCTGCTCAAACGCCCGAATGGTCGCGCGCTTTTCCCGCTCACTGGGGCTGAGCAAACCTCTCAATCCTTGTCTGGCACTGTCCCTCAGTTGCTGTATCGTTTCCTCTTCCGTCTGAATTTTCTCGATCGTGTCAGCCGCGTGCAGCAAGCCACAGCCCACCTGCTTGGAGGCGAAGGCTGCCAACCCGGCCCACTGGAATCGCGGATCGTGGCGCCACAGCTGGGCGTAAGCGGCATTGATCGCCTTGTTGCGCGCCTTCGGGTCGGCAATCAGCTTGCCGCCCGGTGCCACGACGTTTTCGACCCTTTGCTGGTAGCCGCGCCACAGGTTTTCACAAATCGTCCTTGGCCGTTCGCTGAGCGTCGGTGTGGGCGCCCGCGCTGAAGTGGAAGTGGAAGCGGAAGTGGAAGTGGAAGTGGAAGTGGATTGTCGCGGCGCGACCGGGTTGTTGGGAGCAACGGGCGCGGCTTCCTGTTGAGGGGCGCTCCTCAAGGCTTGCGGCGCAGCACCCTGTCTGGATTCATAGGTGGCGGTGGTAAACGAGGGGATAAGCCCGGCCTTGCAGGGACAGCCGCTGCGGCTGTCCAGCGAGCCCGCCACCAGGCCCCCGTGACTGCCAAAGAACGCGATGCCACCCTCGATTTCGTAGGTTTCATCATTTTTGCTACAGGACACCGGGTCCCCTGCGCGAGCATGGGCGAAGCCAAACATCATGACGCGGGTATCGGCGTCCAGCACCTCGCCACCACAGCTGGTCTTGTCACCCTTGCGAATGAAATATCCCTTAGCCATAGCTGCAACTCCTTGTCTGTTGACCATCAAATTGCGCCTGCCTCCGAAGGATTGGAGACAGGGCAAAGTGCAGAGCAAGGGTTCTACACGAAGCTGTCAGGCGTAAATCAGACGTTTCCGGAATGTATGTAGGAAAGGGGGATTGAATCGAAGGTGGGGATTTTTGTAGGAGCGAGCATGCTCGCGATGAACCTGAGAGCGCCACGGGGTGTCAGGTTTCCCGCATCATCGTTGACGACCATCGTCGGAACGCCGCCCGGAGCATGCTCGCTCCTACAACAGAAGCTTTTGCAGTTCCTCCACCGGCAGCGGCCGGCTATGCAGGTACCCCTGATAGAGATGGCAGCCCAGCCCCTGCAGGAATTCCAGCTGTTCCGAGGTCTCCACCCCTTCGGCGATGATTTTCAGCCCGAGGCTGCGGGCCATGGCGACGATGGCGCGGATGATCTCGGCGTCGTTGGGGTCGGTGGTAGCGTCGCGAATGAATGACTGGTCGATTTTCAGGGTGTCGACCGGCAGGCGCTTGAGGTAGGTCAGCGAGGAATAACCGGTGCCGAAATCGTCCATGGCAAAGCTCACGCCGAGCTTTTTCAGGCGCAGCATCTTGTTGATGGTGTCTTCCAGGTTCTGGATGACGATGCCTTCGGTGATTTCCAGTTTCAGCAGCGAACTGGGCAGGCCGTAGGTGGCGAGGCTGTTTTCGATGCGCTCGACGAAGTCATTCTGGCGGAACTGGCGCGGGCTGATGTTGACGCATAGGCTGAATTTCAGCGGGTCCACCCGGCCATCGGCGATCAGTTGCCTGAAGGCCTGGCAGGCTTCGTCGACGATCCAGGTGCCAACTTCCAGGATCAACCCGCTGTCTTCCAGCACCTTGATGAACTCGGTGGGCGACTGCGCGCCGAGCTCCGGATGGTTCCAGCGCACCAGCGCTTCGGCACCGACAATGCGGTTATCCCGGGCGTCCACCTGGGGTTGGTAGTGCACGCGAAACTCGCCGCGCGAAAGCGCCAGGCGCAGGTCGGTTTCCATGCGCAGGCGCTCGCTCGCCGCTTTCTGCATGGTGTTGTGGTACATCTGCGCGGTATTGCGTCCTGAATCCTTGGCGCGATACAGGGCGATATCGGCACGCTTTAGCAGGTCGGTCGGCGTGGACCCATGGTCGGGAATCAACGCAATGCCGATACTCGGTGTCACCTGCAGGCGCTGACCGTCGAGGAACATCGGTTCAGACAGCAGCTCACGAATGGTATCGGCCAGTTCGCAGACCTGAGCGCTGACCTCGTTGCGCGAGCCTTCGAGGCCGCTGAGCAGCACCACGAATTCATCGCCGCCCAGGCGCGCGACGGTGTCTTCCATGCGCACGCTGGCTTCCAGGCGTGCGGTGATGATTTTCAGCACCGTATCGCCCACCGGATGACCGAGGGAATCGTTGATGTGCTTGAAGTGGTCGAGGTCGAGGAACATCAAGGCGCCGCGCAGGTTGTGGCGCTTGAGCAGGGCGATCTGCTGGCTCAGGCGATCCATCAGCAGTGCGCGGTTGGGCAGGTTGGTCAGCGGGTCGTGGTAGGCCAGGTGGCGGATCTGCGCCTCGGCATTTTTCAGCAGGCTGACGTCCCGCGCGGTCAATAGTAGGCACGCGGTTTCGTTGAGGGTGATCGGCTCTACCGACACTTCTACCGTCAGCAATTCGCCGCGCTTGTTGCGCCCGAGCATTTCCTGGTGATGTACCCGGCCCTTGATCTGCAGTTCGGCCAGCAACGCCGAGCGTTGTTTTTCTTCAGCCCAGATCCCTACCTGATACACGGTACGGCCGATCACTTCATCGGCGCGGTAGCCGGTCAGGCGGCAAAAGCCGTCGTTGACCTCCAGATAGCGTCCGGTATCGCGTTCGGTGATGGTGATGGCGTCGGGGCTTGAGTGGAAGGCCTTGGCGAACTTCTCTTCGCTGGCCTTGAGCGCCGCTTCCGAGCGTTGCTGCTGGGTGATGTCGCGCAAGGTGGTGACGATGCAGGGCTGTTCGCTGACGCTGATCTGACGGCTGGAAATCACGCAAGTCAGCGACTGCCCATCCTTGTGCTGGACGAGGATTGCCACATTGTTCAGGCCTTGTTCGCGGATCACCTGTTCGATCCGCTGCAGGCTTTTTGCCGAAGCGTCCCACAGGCCGATTTCGTCGGCACTGCGGCCGATCACGTCGGCGGCGCTCCAGCCAAAGGTCTGGGTGAAGCTGGAGTTGATCTCGATGAATTGCCCGGTGTCCTGGCGCGTCACGCAGATCGGGTCCGGGCTGACCTGGAACAGGGTAGCGAATTTCTCTTCGGAAGCTATCAGGCGCTGTTCGCGCTCGACCTGGTCGGTGATGTCGAGCAAGGTGCCGGCCATGCGCAGGGGGACACCGTTTTCATCGCGGTAGAGGCGGGCGCGGCTCTCCAGGTAGCGAGAGCTGCCATCCGGCATTTGCACCCGATAGGTCAGCTGATAGTTGCCGGCGGGGCCTTCGCGCAGGCTGCGGTAGGCATCGCGCATGGTGTCGCGTTCTTCGCCGGGCACGCCTTCGAAAAAGTCGTCGAAGGATTCATGGAATGGAATGGGCTCCATGCCGTGTAACTGGGCGGCGCGCGCCGAGCCATACAGCATGCCGCTGGGGATGTGCCAGTCCCAGGTGCCCAGTTGTGCCGAGTCCAGGGCCAGGTCGAGGCGCTCCTGGCTGTCTTTGAGGGCGTGTTCGGCCGCTTTGCGTTCGGTGGTGTCGAGGAAAGTGCTCAGCAGGTAGGGCTGGCCTTCGAGTTCGACCTTTTGCGCACTGAGGATGCCATCGTGGACCTGCCCGTTGCTGGCGCGAAACTGCACCTCCATATTGGTCAGCTCGCCCTTGGCCTTGGTCGCCTTGACCAGTTGCGCGCGTTGCTCGGGGTGCACCCAGAGGCCCAGTTCCATAGTGGTGCGGCCGATCGCGTCCTGCACCGGCCAGCCGAACAGGCTTTCGAAATACTGGTTGGCTTCGGTGATCAGGCCGTCTTCCTGGCGCGTCAGCAGGACCATGTTCGGACACAAGTGAAACAGCGTCGCGAAGCGTTTTTCCGAACTGCTCAGCGCCTGTTCGCGCAGACGCTGGTGGGTGATTTCGCGGATCACGCCAATCATTCGGGGACGGCCGAGCTTGTCCGGCAGCAGGCTGCCGCTGATCTCCAGCCAATGCAGGCTGCCGTCGGGCCAGCGAACGCGGTGGTGCATCGCTTGCTCGAGCGGTGCGCCTGCGATCACGGCATGGAAGGCGCGAAGGGTCTTTGCCCGATCTTCGGCAGGCAACAAGTCGAGGTATTCCAGGTCGGCCGGCAACGGTTGCCGGGGGTCGAAGCCAAACAGCGCCTGCGTGCCCCGGGACCAACTGATCTGCCCACGCTCGATATCCCAATACCACGCGCCCAGCCGCGCGCCATTGAGCGCGGCCAGCAATTGCGAGGCACTTTCCCAGCTTTGTTCGGAGCTTTTCGGGTCAAGCGCCTGGATGCGCGGCATCGGCGGAATACGGTCAACAGATTTCGGCATTGGCAAGCCTTGAGCTGAATTGGGTCTCGGGTACAGAAATTCGGGCTCTATAGGAGTAGCACAAGTTAGCCTTGAGTCCCTGGCAGATCGATCTGGGCATCCAGTAAGGCCATGAAGGCCCGCGCTGCATTCGATAGCGTCCTTTCTGTGTGCAGGATATAGCCTAGCTGGCGAGTCAGTTGTATGCCCGGTAAAGGTATTCGCGCAACCTGGTCGTCGAGCATGGTGCGTGGCAAGACACTCCAGGCCAGGCCGATCGACACCATCATCTTGATGGTTTCGAGGTAATTGGTACTCATGGCGATGTTCGGCGTCAGGCCTTGGGCCTCGAACAGGCGTTGGACAATGTGATGGGTGAACGTGTTGCCGCCGGGGAACACCGCCGGGTGTCGGGCGATGTCCGCGAGGCTGACCTTGCCGTTGCCGAGCAACGAATGCTCCGGGGCGACCACAAAGTCCAGCGGGTCGTCCCACACCGGTGTGGCCTTGACCAGGGCATGGGGCTCCGGCGCCAGGGTGATGACCGCCAGTTCAGCCCGACCATGGAGGATTTCTTCGTAGGCCACTTCCGAATCGAGAAACTGGATATCCAGCGCCACCTCGGGATAACGCCGAGTGAACTCTCTCAATAAAGGCGGCAAACGGTGCAGGCCGATATGGTGACTGGTGGCCAAGGTCAGACGACCGGTCACCTCCCCGGTGAGGTTGGTCAGGGCGCGGCGCGTATCATCAAGGACATTCAGGATCTGATAGGCCCGGGGCAGCAGGGCGCGGCCGGCCTCGGTCAGGCCGACTTCGCGGCCCAGCCGATCGAACAGGCGCACCTTCAATTGCTGCTCCAGGCCAGCGATGCGCTTGCTGATCGCCGGTTGGGTCAGATGCAGTCGCTCGCCGGCGCCGGAGAAGCTTCCGGTCTCGGCGATGGCAATAAAGGCATTGAGATTGGCGAGGTCCATTGCTGTATTCCAGTTGGTTATCCAAAGCATAAAAAATATGAATTTGAGTTATTTAATCTAACCCCATAGGATCAGCCTCACAAGCCAAAGGGTTATTGAACCACTCAAGACCCAGGGCATAGAAACAAGCTGATGAGGAAACCGTCTGATGGCCGGCAAAACGCTCTACGACAAGCTCTGGGATTCGCATTTGGTCAAACAGCGCGACGATGGCTCGGCGCTGATCTATATCGATCGTCACATCATCCACGAAGTGACTTCGCCGCAAGCTTTCGAAGGGCTGCGACTGGCCGGGCGCAAGCCATGGCGCATCGATGCCAACATCGCGACCCCGGACCACAACGTACCGACCACCCCGGAGCGCAAGGGCGGCATCGCAGCCATTGCCGACCAGGTCTCGCGTTTGCAGGTCCAGACCCTCGACGATAACTGCGATGAATACGGCATCGTCGAATTCAAGATGAATGACGTCCGCCAAGGCATCGTCCACGTCATCGGCCCGGAGCAGGGCGCTACTTTGCCGGGCATGACCGTGGTCTGCGGCGACTCCCATACCTCGACCCACGGCGCGTTCGGTGCCCTGGCCCATGGTATCGGCACTTCCGAGGTCGAGCACGTGCTCGCCACCCAGTGCCTGGTCGCCAAGAAAATGAAGAACATGCTGGTTCGCGTCGAAGGCCAATTGCCGTTTGGCGTGACTGCCAAGGACATCGTGCTCGCCGTGATTGGCAAGATCGGTACCGCCGGTGGTAACGGCCACGCCATCGAATTCGCCGGCAGCGCGATTCGCGACCTGTCCGTTGAAGGCCGCATGACCATCTGCAACATGTCCATCGAGGCCGGTGCTCGCGTTGGCCTGGTAGCCGCCGATGAAAAAACCGTGGCTTACGTGAAGGGCCGTCCATTCGCCCCGAAAGGCGCGGAATGGGATTTGGCCGTCGAAGCCTGGAAAGACCTGGTATCCGATGCCGACGCGGTGTTCGACACGGTTGTCGAACTCGACGCGACCCAGATCAAGCCGCAAGTCAGCTGGGGCACTTCGCCCGAGATGGTCCTGGCGGTCGACCAGCACGTTCCGGATCCTGCGAAGGAAATGGACCTGGTCAAGCGCGGTTCCATCGAGCGCGCCCTGAAGTACATGGGTTTGACCGCCAATCAGGCGATCACCGACATTCAGTTGGACCGTGTGTTCATCGGCTCCTGCACCAACTCGCGGATCGAAGACCTGCGCGCAGCGGCGGTGATCGCCAAGGGCCGCAAGGTGGCCTCCACCATCAAGCAGGCCATCGTGGTGCCGGGTTCGGGCCTGGTGAAAGCACAGGCCGAATCGGAAGGCCTGGACAAGATTTTCCTCGAAGCCGGTTTCGAATGGCGCGAGCCGGGTTGCTCGATGTGCCTGGCGATGAACCCGGACCGCTTGGAGTCTGGCGAGCATTGCGCTTCCACGTCGAACCGCAACTTCGAAGGCCGCCAGGGTGCCGGTGGTCGTACCCACCTCGTGAGCCCGGCCATGGCCGCCGCCGCCGCGGTGAACGGTCGTTTCGTCGACGTCCGTGAATTGATCTAAAGGAGCGCAGCATGAAAGCTTTTACCCAGCACACTGGACTTGTCGCGCCTCTGGATCGTGCCAACGTCGACACCGACCAGATTATCCCGAAGCAATTCTTGAAGTCGATCAAGCGCACCGGTTTCGGTCCGAACCTGTTCGACGAATGGCGTTACCTGGACGTGGGTCAGCCCTATCAGGACAACTCCAAGCGCCCATTGAACAAGGACTTCGTCCTCAACGCCGAGCGTTACCAAGGCGCCAGCGTGCTGCTGGCCCGCGAGAACTTTGGCTGCGGCTCCAGCCGCGAGCACGCGCCATGGGCGCTGGAAGAGTACGGTTTCCGCAGCATCATCGCGCCGAGCTATGCCGACATTTTCTTCAACAACAGCTTCAAGAACGGCTTGCTGCCGATCATCTTGAGCGACGCTGAAGTCGACGAGCTGTTCCAGCAGGTCGAGGCCAACCCGGGCTACCAGCTGCAGATCGACCTGCAGGCCCAGACTGTGACCCGCCCGGACGGCAAAGTGCTGAGCTTTGAAATCGACGCGTTCCGCAAGCACTGCCTGCTCAATGGCCTGGACGATATCGGTTTGACCTTGCAAGACGGTGATGCGATCGCGGCGTTCGAGGCCAAGCACCGGGCGAGCCAGCCGTGGTTGTTTCGCGACGCTTGATTTTGCGTAGGACGTGATGACGCCTTCGCGAGCAGGCTCGCTCCCACATTTGAAATGCATTCCACTGTGGGAG
>NZ_JBYTEO010000018.1:0-34538 GCF_058791355.1 Pseudomonas sp. EB271-G4-1 | reverse complement strand
AGATGTGTATAAGAGCCCCCAAATGCATTCCACTGTGGGAGCGAGCCTGCTCGCGAAGAGGCCCGAACAAACACCACAAGACTCAACCCCAAAAAGGAAGTCCCCCATGACCAGCACCGCCCAGCACAGCCAGGTAGTCCAAAAGCAATTCGGTGAACAGGCCGCGGCCTACCTGAGCAGCGCCGTACACGCTCAAGGCACCGAATTTGCGCTGCTACAGGCCGAACTGGCGGGGCAGGGCGAGGCGCGGGTCCTGGACCTGGGCTGCGGTGCCGGTCACGTGAGTTTTCAGGTGGCCTCGCTGGTCAAGGAAGTGGTGGCCTACGACCTGTCGCAGCAAATGCTCGACGTGGTCGCCGCCGCCGCCATTGATCGGGGTTTGAACAATGTGACCACGGTCAACGGCGCCGCCGAGCGACTGCCGTTCGCCGATGGCGAGTTCGATTTCGTTTTCAGCCGCTATTCGGCGCACCATTGGAGCGATCTCGGCCTGGCCTTGCGGGAAGTGCGCCGGGTGCTGAAACCGGGTGGCGTAGCGGCTTTCATCGACGTGTTGTCACCAGGCAGCCCATTGTTCGACACTTACCTGCAAAGCGTCGAAGTGCTGCGCGACACCAGCCATGTGCGCGACTATAGCGCCGGTGAGTGGTTGCGCCAGGTCAGTGAGGCGGGGCTGCATACCCGCAGCACCAGCCGCCAGCGGCTGCGATTGGAGTACAGCTCCTGGGTCGAGCGCATGCGCACGCCACAGGTGATGCGCGCGGCGATCCGCGAGTTGCAGCAGTCGATGGGTAACGAAGTGCGCGAATATTTTGAGATTGAAGCCGATGGATCGTTCAGTACCGATGTGTTGGTGCTGATGGCTGAAAGATAAGCGACTAACAGACTTTTTCCGGGAGCGCCCGAGGGCGCACCGACTGATGACATGAGGAACGCATGAGCAAGCAGATTCTGATTCTCCCAGGTGACGGTATTGGCCCGGAAATCATGGCCGAAGCGGTCAAGGTGCTGGAACTGGCCAACGACAAGTTCGCCCTGGGCTTCGAGCTGAGTCACGACGTGATCGGTGGCGCGGCCATCGACAAGCACGGCGTGCCTTTGGCCGATGAAACCCTGGAGCGTGCCCGCGCGGCGGACGCCGTACTGTTGGGCGCGGTGGGCGGCCCGAAATGGGACACCATCGAGCGTGACATCCGTCCTGAACGCGGCCTGCTGAAAATTCGTGCGCAACTGGGCTTGTTCGGCAACCTGCGTCCGGCGATCCTGTACCCGCAACTGGCCGAGGCTTCCAGCCTGAAACCGGAAATCGTTGCCGGCCTGGACATCCTGATCGTTCGCGAGCTGACCGGCGGTATCTACTTCGGCGCGCCACGTGGCACCCGGACCCTGGAAAACGGCGAGCGTCAGTCCTACGACACCCTGCCATACAGCGAAAGCGAAATCCGCCGCATCGCCCGTGTCGGTTTCGACATGGCCATGGTCCGCGGCAAGAAGCTCTGCTCGGTGGACAAGGCCAACGTGCTGGCCTCCAGCCAGCTGTGGCGTGAAATCGTCGAGGAAGTGGCCAAGGATTACCCACAAGTCGAGCTGAGCCACATGTACGTCGACAACGCTGCCATGCAACTGGTGCGGGCACCGAAGCAGTTCGACGTGATCGTCACCGACAACATGTTCGGCGATATCCTGTCCGACCAGGCGTCGATGCTCACCGGTTCCATCGGCATGCTGCCGTCGGCATCCCTGGACACCAATAACAAAGGCATGTACGAGCCGTGCCACGGTTCGGCACCGGACATCGCAGGTAAAGGCATCGCCAACCCGTTGGCGACCATTTTGTCGGTGTCGATGATGTTGCGCTACAGCTTCAACCAGCAGGCCGCCGCCGATGCCATCGAAAAAGCGGTAAGCCTGGTATTGGACCAGGGCTTGCGCACCGGTGACATCTGGTCGAACGGTTGCACTAAAGTCGGTACGCAGGAAATGGGCGACGCAGTAGTCGCCGCGCTGCGGAATCTGTAATCTCTCGGGCCCGCTGCCTGATTTCACCCCCTAAAGCAGCGGCCCACATTTCAAGAAGGTGTAGTTGCGATGAAACGTGTAGGTCTGATCGGTTGGCGCGGTATGGTCGGTTCCGTGCTCATGCAGCGGATGCTGGAAGAGCAGGATTTCGATCTTATCGAGCCGGTGTTTTTCACCACTTCCAATGTCGGTGGCCAAGGCCCGTCCGTGGGCAAGGACATTGCTCCGCTCAAGGACGCTTACAGCATTGAAGAGCTGAAGACCCTCGACGTGATCCTGACCTGCCAGGGTGGCGACTACACCAGCGAAGTCTTCCCGAAACTGCGCGAAGCCGGCTGGCAGGGTTACTGGATCGATGCCGCCTCCAGCCTGCGCATGCAGGATGACGCCGTCATCGTGCTGGACCCGGTGAACCGCAAGGTCATCGATCAGCAGCTGGACGCGGGCACCAAGAACTACATCGGTGGCAACTGCACCGTCAGCCTGATGCTGATGGGCCTGGGCGGCCTGTTCGAGGCTGGCCTGGTGGAGTGGATGAGCGCCATGACTTATCAGGCGGCCTCCGGTGCCGGCGCGCAGAACATGCGTGAACTGATCAAGCAAATGGGTGCGACCCATGCCGCTGTTGCCGATCAACTGGCCGATCCGGCCAGTGCGATCCTCGACATCGATCGTCGTGTGGCGGAAGCCATGCGCAGCGACGCGTACCCGACCGAAAACTTCGGCGTACCGCTGGCTGGCAGCCTGATCCCGTGGATCGACAAGGAACTGCCGAACGGTCAAAGCCGTGAAGAGTGGAAGGCCCAGGCCGAGACCAACAAAATCCTCGGTCGCTTCAAGAGCCCGATCCCGGTGGATGGCATCTGCGTGCGCATCGGCGCCATGCGCTGCCACAGCCAGGCGCTGACCATCAAGCTGAACAAAGATGTACCGATCGCCGATATCGAAGGGCTGATCAGCCAGCACAACCCTTGGGTCAAGCTGGTGCCGAACAGCCGTGAGACCAGCATTCAGGAACTGAGCCCGAACAAGGTTACCGGCACCCTGAACATCCCGGTTGGCCGCCTGCGCAAGCTGAACATGGGCTCGCAGTTCGTCGGCGCGTTCACCGTCGGCGACCAGCTGTTGTGGGGCGCTGCCGAACCGCTGCGTCGCATGCTGCGGATCTTGCTCGAGCGTTGATCGATTGAAGCCATGAAAGAACCCGCGCCTTGAAAGAGGTGCGGGTTTTTTTATTCCGGCAATCTGATGTTGATGGGGTGTTTATACCGACCCCTTCGCGAGCAGGCTCGCTTCCACATCAGACCGCAATCAACTGTGGGAGCGGGCTTGCCCGCGAAGGGGTCGGTACAGCCACAGCAAAATCCGGCAGAATTGCCTGCATGCCCCCCACCCGGTAAAGTGCCGCTCCCCCCGTTTCGCCAGAGGTAAAACCATGAGCCAGACCCTTGATATTGCCGTGATCGGCGCCACCGGTACTGTCGGCGAAACGCTTGTGCAGATCCTCGAAGAACGTGATTTTCCGATCGGCAGCCTGCATCTGCTGGCCAGCAGTGAATCCGCCGGCAGTTCGGTGCCGTACCGCGGCAAGAACGTACGGGTGCGTGAAGTCGATGAGTTCGATTTTGGCAAGGTCCAGTTAGTATTTTTTGCCGCCGGTCCAGCGGTGACATTGAGTTACACCGCGCGTGCCACGGCGGCCGGTTGCTCGATCATCGATCTGTCTGGCGCCTTGCCGGCCGAGCAAGCGCCACAGGTGGTCCCGGAAGCGAATGCTTCAGTGCTGGCCGGCCTGAAAAAGCCCTTCCAGGTCAGCAGCCCGAGCCCGGCGGCCAGCACCCTGGCGGTGCTGCTCGCACCCCTGCTGGGGCTGCTCGATTTGCAACGCATCAACCTGACCGCCTGCCTGGCAGTATCGGCCCAGGGCCGCGAAGCCGTGACAGAGCTGGCCCGGCAAACCGCCGAATTGCTGAACGTTCGCCCACTGGAGCCAACCTTCTTTGACCGGCAGATGGCTTTTAACCTGCTGGCCCAGGTCGGCAAGCCGGACGAACAGGGCCATACCCTGCTGGAAAAGCGCCTGGTGCGTGAACTGCGTCAAGTCATGGCGTTGCCTTCATTGAAGATTTCCGTCACTTGCATTCAAGCCCCGGTGTTTTTTGGCGATAGCTATAGCGTGACCTTGCAGTGTGCGAGCGATATCGACCTGGCAAAGGTCAACGCCGCGCTCGAGGACGCTCCCGGCATCGAGTTGGTGGAAGCCGGCGATTACCCGACGGCGGTCGGCGATGCGGTAGGGCAGGATGTGGTCTACGTTGGTCGGGTGCGCTTGGGGATCGACGAACCGTCGGAACTTAATGTGTGGCTGACGTCAGATAACGTACGCAAAGGCGCGGCGCTCAATGCTGTGCAGGTCGCCGAGTTGTTGATAAAAGACCTGCTGTAAAAGATACTTCCCAACGAGCGTCATGCTTGGCCGTAATGTCGAAGGCGAGCCGCCCTGAAGGGCTTTGCAGGGCATGCATGAAACGATCGCGCGCGGCGACCTTCGCCCGCGCGCAATGCCTTACGGCAGCGGCTATCTGCCTCGCTGGCCGAGGAATGTGAAAACTAAGGATAAGCTATGGTTCAAGTTCGCAAACTGGTGTTAGCAATAGCGGCCGCCTCGGCGCTGTCCTCCGGTATGGCGCATGCCCTCGGGCTCGGGGAACTGACCCTGAAGTCGACGCTGAACCAGCCGCTGGTGGCGGAAATCGAGTTGCTCGACGTCAAGGAACTCACCGCTGCCGAAGTGGTGCCGAGCCTGGCTTCTCCTGAAGATTTCGCCAAGGCCGGTGTCGACCGCCAGGCGTTTCTCAACGACCTGACCTTTACTCCGGTACTCAACGCCAGCGGCAAAAGCATCCTGCGCGTCACCTCCAGCAAACCCCTGACCGAACCGATGGTGAAATTCCTGGTTCAGGTGATGTGGCCCAACGGTCGACTGCTGCGCGATTACAGCGTGCTGCTCGATCCGTCCAAATTCTCGCCGCAGACCGCTGACGCGGCTGCGCAAGCTGCACCTGTTCAAACCGGTACCACGCCCGTCACTGGCGCGACCAAACCGTCCGAATACACCACCACGCGGCGCGACACCCTGTGGGAAATCGCCGCGAAGGCGCGTAATGGCGGTTCGATTCAACAAACCATGCTAGCCATCCAGGCGCTGAACCCGGATGCCTTCATCGATGGCAACATCAACCGGCTCAAAACCGGCCAGGTATTGCGTCTGCCCGATCAGGCGCAAAGCACGAGCTTGCCGCAATCGAAGGCCATCGCCGAAGTGGCTGCACAAAATACCGCCTGGCGTCAGGGGCGTCGTTATGTCGCCAAGCCTGGAGCAGGCCAGCAGCAGCTTGACGCCACCAATCGGGGTCGCGGTGAAGCCACTTCATCGCAAGCTGGCCAGGACAAGCTGAGCCTGGTTTCCGCCGAATCCGGAAAAGCCAAGGGCAAGGGCGTCGCAGGCGATGCCAAGGCCTTGAACAACCAGCTGGCGGTGACCCAGGAAAGTCTCGATACCAAGCGCCGCGACAGTGCTGAACTGAAAAGCCGCATGACCGATCTGCAAAGCCAGATGGACAAGCTGCAACGCCTCATTGAGCTGAAGAACAACCAACTGGCCAAATTGCAGGCCGAAGGTGCGGCAGGAGCGCCTGCGACAACTGCGACCGCTGCGGCGATCCCGGCTGAGCTGCCCGCTGATCCTGCGGCAACGCCTGCCGAAGCGCCGGCTCCGGTTCCGGCCGAAGCAACGGCCCCCGCGCCTGTTCCGGCTGAAGCGACGCCTGCTGCGGCTCCGGCAGAAACACCGATCGAATCGAAACCTGCAGCCTCCGATGAGCAGAAATTCAATGAGTTGCTGACCAATCCGTGGCTGCTGGGTCTGGCGGGTGGCGGGGCAGTGGTGGTGTTGCTGTTGCTGCTGTTGCTGGCCCGTCGCCGCAAAGCCCAGCAGGAAGCCGAGAAACATCTGCGCATGGCCCGCGCCCTGGCCGAAGAGCAGGCGTTTTCCTCCGAGCTTGACCTGTCAAAAGGCATCTTCGATGACCTGGAGGATGCGCCACCGAGCCCGAAACTGGCCACTGCACCGACTCCAGCGCCAGCTCCCGCCCCCGCCCCCGCTCCGGTGATTGCTCCGGTCGTGGTCACGCCGCCGATTGCCGCGCCACTGGTATCGCCCGCCGCCGAGCATTCCGACGATGTGTTGGGTCGCGCGCAGTCGCACATCGACGGCGGTCGGTTGAACCAGGCTGCCGCGCTGCTTGAAGAGGGCGTCAAGCAGGAGCCTCAACGCAGCGATTTGCGCCTCAAGCTGATGGAAGTCTACGGTTTGCAGGGTGATCGCGACGCGTTCGTGGTCCAGGAGCGGCAGTTGGTCGCCAATGGCGACAATTATGCCCAGGTGGAAAAACTCAAGAGCCGCTTCCCGGCCATGGCGCTGGTCGCTGCGGGCGGTATCGCCGCTGCCGCCGCTGCTGCCGAGCTGGACGCACAGTACGTCAAGGACCTGTTGCTCGACGAGCCTCAGGCGCCGGCTGCATTCGATGACGATTTTGACAGCGCGTTCGACTTGAGTCTGGATGACCTGGAAAATGTCACGCCGGTAACACCGGTCGCGGTTGAGCCGGCACCCGTACCAGCGCCTGAGCCTGAGCCTGAGCCGGAAACAACCCTGGCCGATCTGGAAGATTTCCCGCTGGACGATGACCTGAGCTTCGAGTCGGTCTTGCAGCAGCAGACTGAAATCAAGGAAAACCTCGATGACCTGTCGGAGTTCGATCTGGATATGGACCTCGGTGGCGAGCCAACGCCCGCGATCCTGGCCGAGGACGACTTCCTGCTGAGCCTGGATGAAGATGTCAAGGACCTGCCGGCGGCGCCAGCGCCGGACGTGCCACAAGTGACCCTGGACGATCTGGACCTGCCGGCGGATTTCGATTTGTCGCTGGCCGATGAGATGGACGTTCCGGCGCCTGAGCAGGCATTTGGTACTGAGCTGGATGACGTCAGCGCCGAATTGGAAAGCCTGTCCCAGAGCATCAGTGAGCCAAGCTTCACGGTGGATGACGCCCTGGCAACCGTGGATGATGAGCCGGAATTCGATTTCCTGTCCGGTACCGACGAGGTCGCCACCAAGCTCGATCTGGCCCAGGCCTACATCGACATGGGCGATAACGATGGCGCGCGTGACATCCTCAACGAGGTGGTGACCGAAGGCGACGACGGGCAGAAGAGCGAAGCGAAGGAGATGCTTGCGCGCCTGGCTTGAGTGATTGAGCGGTCGGTTGTAAGCAAAGCGGCAGCCCATTGAGGCTGCCGTTTTTGTTTGCCGCGGTGATGCGATGGCGTCTGCGAGGCCGCTTTCGCGAGCAGGCTCGCTCCCACAGACACCAATCCCCCTGTGGGAGCGAGCCTGCTCGCGAAGGCGACAGCCGATTCGCCACAGTACCTGCTGTTGTACTGGCGTCCCCGCTCGGCAGCCTTATAATGCCCCCCTTTGCGTACATCAGCAGGCTGTCACTCCTTGGCAAACATAGATAACCCGGCCGCCGAAATGGCGGCCGACGGCTTTTTCCGGATCGCGTTGGGCGTTGAATACAAGGGCTCGCGTTATCGTGGCTGGCAGCGCCAGGCCTCCGGCGTGCTCACGGTGCAGGAAACCCTCGAAAACGCCTTGTCGAAGGTGGCCGACTCTCCCGTTTCGCTGCTGTGCGCCGGGCGTACCGATGCCGGCGTGCATGCGTGTGGCCAAGTGGTGCACTTCGATACGCAAGTCGAGCGTTCGATGAAAGCCTGGGTCATGGGCGCCAATATCAATTTGCCGCACGATGTCAGCGTCAGTTGGGCCAAGGTCATGCCGGCGCATTTTCATGCCCGGTTCAAGGCCATTGCCCGGCGATATCGGTATGTGATCTACAACGACCAGATCCGTCCGGCGCACCTGAACGAGGAAATCACCTGGAACCACCGTCCACTGGACGTCGAGCGCATGGCCGAAGCGGCCCGGTACCTGGTGGGCACGCACGATTTCAGCGCTTTCCGAGCCGGCCAGTGCCAGGCCAAGTCGCCGATCAAAGAGCTGCATCACCTGCGAGTCACGCGCCACGGCAAGATGATCGTGCTGGATATTCGCGCCAGCGCCTTCCTGCACCACATGGTGCGCAACATCGCCGGCGTGCTGATGACCATCGGTGCTGGCGAGCGTCCGGTGGAGTGGATGAAGGAAGTGCTGGAGAGCCGGATTCGCCGTTCCGGCGGGGTGACGGCGCATCCGTTCGGCCTGTATCTGGTGCAGGTCGAGTACCGCGACGAGTTCCAGTTGCCCGAGCGTTACATCGGCCCACATTTCCTTACCGGTTTCAGCGAACTTGACGGCTGACGCCTTCGAACGCTTTTGTTACCATCCGGGACTTTCCCGGATTTACCGTGAGGATTTATCGACATGCCAGCCGTTCGCAGCAAGATTTGCGGGATTACCCGCATAGAAGATGCGTTGGCGGCGGTCGAGGCCGGGGCCGATGCCATCGGCTTTGTGTTCTACGCCAAGAGCCCGCGGGGCGTGACGTTCCAGCAGGCGCGCGCGATCATCAAGGCGTTGCCGCCGTTCGTCACCACCGTGGGCTTGTTCGTCAACGCCAGCCGCTGCGAGCTGGGAGAAATCCTCGACGCCGTACCACTGGACCTGCTGCAGTTCCATGGCGATGAAAGTGCAGCGGATTGCGAGGGCTGGCATCGTCCTTACATCAAGGCGCTGCGGGTCAAGGCGGGGGATGATATCGCGGCCGCTTGCGCTGCTTATCCGAGTGCCAGCGGTATTTTGCTCGACGCCTATGTCGAAGGTGTTCCCGGTGGAACCGGCCAGGCGTTCGACTGGTCATTGATACCGCAAGGCTTGAACAAGCCGATTATCCTGGCGGGCGGCCTGACTCCGGAAAACGTCGCCGAGGCGGTGGCGCGGGTTCGACCTTATGCCGTGGATGTGAGTGGCGGGGTAGAGTCGAGCAAGGGCATCAAGGATCACGCAAAGATTCAGGCGTTTATCAAGGCAGTCCGTGGCAGCTTGATGTGACGGCTGGCAGACTGCCGCCGTCCACTGCACTGTACAAAACGGCTGAGGATTGATGGGTTGTACGCAGGTCACGCTGCACTGACCCGGCACCCATCGAACATCGCCGCACACATGAATTTAGCTCAAGGGCATACGCGGGGCTGCGAACCAGAGCGTTCGGGCCGCCGGTACTGGAGAAAGAAAGCATGAGCAACTGGTTAGTAGACAAACTGATCCCTTCGATCATGCGTTCCGAGGTCAAGAAGAGCTCGGTGCCTGAAGGTCTTTGGCACAAATGCCCGTCTTGCGAGGCTGTGCTGTATCGTCCGGAGCTGGAAAAAACCCTGGACGTTTGCCCCAAGTGCAATCATCACATGCGCATCGGCGCGCGCGCGCGCATCGACATTTTCCTCGACGCCGAAGGTCGTACCGAGCTGGGCGCTGACCTGGAGCCGGTTGACCGCCTGAAGTTCCGCGACGGCAAGAAGTACAAGGATCGCCTGACCGCGGCGCAGAAGCAGACTGGCGAAAAAGACGCGCTGATCTCGATGAGCGGCACCCTGCTGGGCATGCCTGTCGTGGTATCGGCGTTCGAATTCTCGTTCATGGGCGGCTCGATGGGCGCCATCGTCGGTGAGCGCTTCGTGCGCGCGGCCAACTACGCGCTGGAAAAACGCTGCCCGATGATCTGCTTCTCCGCCTCCGGTGGCGCGCGGATGCAGGAAGCCCTGATCTCGCTGATGCAAATGGCCAAGACCTCCGCGGTGCTGGCGCGTCTGCGTGAAGAAGGCATTCCGTTCATTTCCGTGCTGACCGATCCGGTCTACGGCGGTGTTTCCGCCAGCCTGGCGATGCTGGGCGACGTGATCGTCGGCGAGCCCAAGGCCCTGATCGGCTTTGCCGGTCCGCGCGTGATCGAACAAACCGTTCGCGAAAAACTGCCCGAAGGCTTCCAGCGCAGCGAGTTCCTGCTGGAGCACGGCGCGATCGACATGATCATTCACCGTCAGGAGCTGCGTCCGCGCCTGGGTAACCTGCTGGCGCAAATGATGGGCCTGCCGACGCCGAAGTTCGTCGCTGCGCCAATCGAGCCAGTCGTGGTTCCACCGGTACCTGCCAACCTATGATCGAACGTACCCTTGGCGAGTGGCTCGCCTACCTTGAGCAGTTGCACCCTTCGGCCATCGACATGGGGCTTGAGCGCTCGCAGCAGGTAGCGTCCCGAATGGGATTGGGCAAGCCGGCGCCTCGGGTGATCACGGTCACCGGCACCAATGGCAAGGGCTCTACCTGTGCGTTCGTGGCTTCATTGCTGCGGGCGCAGGGCCTGCGCGTCGGTGTCTACAGCTCTCCGCACCTGCTGCGTTACAACGAGCGGGTGCAGGTCAATGGCGTCGAAGCCACTGACGCCGAGCTTTGCCAGGCTTTTGCTGCGGTCGAAGCCGGTCGCGGCGATACCTCCCTGACCTATTTCGAGATGGGGACCCTGGCGGCGTTCTGGCTGTTTCAACAGTCCGGGCTTGACGCCGTGGTCCTGGAAGTGGGTCTGGGCGGGCGCCTGGATACCGTCAATGTGGTAGACGCCGACATGGCGTTGGTCACCAGTATTGGCGTGGATCATGCGGATTACCTGGGTGATACCCGCGAGTCCGTGGCCTTCGAAAAGGCCGGCATCTTCCGTCAGGGCGCGCCTGCGCTCTGCGGCGACTTGAATCCTCCGCAACCCCTGCTGGACAAGGCGCGCGAGCTCAATTGCCCGTTTTTCCTGCGTGGGCGCGATTTCGACCTGGGTGTTACCGATCAGCATTGGCAATGGCGCGGCGTCGATGCCAGGGGGCAAGTGGTCGAATTGCACGACCTGCCGCTGCTCGACCTGCCGATGGAAAACGCCGCCCTGGCGCTGCAAGCCTATCTGTTGCTCGGGTTGCCTTGGGTAAACGCGCAGATTGTCCAGGCGCTGCAAGCGACGCGGATAGTGGGTCGACTCGATCGCCGGCAGTTCGACTGGCAGGGTAAGCGCCTCAATTTGTTGCTGGATGTGGGGCATAACCCCCATGCCGCAGAGTATCTGGCCCGGCGCCTGGCCAGTCGTCCACCGGCGGGCAAGCGTCTGGCGGTATTCGGGTTGCTGGCTGACAAGGATCTGGAGGGTGTCATTGGCGAATTGAGTGCTAGTGTCGAGCATTGGGCAGTCGCGCCGCTGGATTCGCCCCGGGCGCGACCGGTGACCGACTTGCGTGAAGCGCTGGACAAGCGCGGTGCTTCGGTGACGTCGTATGATAGTGTGGCCACCGCTCTGGAAGGGCAGTGTGCGCAGGCGACGAGTGACGACGAGATTCTGTTGTTCGGATCATTCTATTGTGTTGCCGAGGCCCTTGAGTGGCTGGCCCGGCACTCCACGGAGGAAGCGGCAAATGGCATTGCTGGATAAGGCTTACAAGCAACGCATGGTCGGTGCCCTGGTCCTGGTCGCCCTGGCCGTGATTTTCCTGCCGATGCTGTTTTCTCGCCAGGATGAACAGCGCCAGGTGGAGGTCGAGGCTCCGGCCGCGCCACAAGCGCCGGCGATGCCGCAAGTGCAGGTGGAGTCCGTGGTGGTGCCTGAGCCCCAGGCCCTGCCGCAGGAACCTGTGCCGAGCGACGAAGAAATCGCCCAGCAGGAAGCGCCGGTTGCACCGGTTGCGCCTGTCGCTCCGGCACCCGCCGCCAAGCCGGTCACGCCGCCCCCTGCGCCAGCCCCTGTTCCGGCGCTGGCGGCCAAGCCCGCCACGCCACCGTCGCAACCGATCAGCGCCGCACCCGGCAAGCCGGATACCAGCCAAAGCCGCGTCGACGCCAATGGCCTGTCGGTCAGTTGGTCGGTGCAATTGGCCAGCCTGGCCAATCGCGAAAGCGCGGAAAAGCTGCAAAAAAACCTGCGCAGCCAGGGTTATAATGCCTATATCCGCACAGCCGACGGCAAGAATCGCGTGTTTGTCGGGCCACTGATCGAGCGTGCAGAGGCTGATCGCCTGCGTGACCTGTTGAACCGCCAGCAGAACCTCAAGGGGTTTGTCGTGCGCTTTCAACCAGAGCGTGGCTAAATCTATCGCCGCGATTTGAAATGCACTGACAATCGCAGCTTACCGATAAGCATGGGCTCTGCTAAAATGCGCCGCCTTATCCGTCTGTAGGCTGCACTGTGCCATTTACCTGGGTTGACTGGGCGATCGTTGCAATCGTCGCCATCTCCGCTTTGATCAGTCTGAGCCGCGGCTTCGTCAAGGAAGCACTGTCGCTGGTGACCTGGATCATCGCAGGAGCCGTTGCCTGGATGTTCGGTGGCTCATTGTCCGAGTACCTCGTCGGATATATCCAAACCCCATCGGCTCGTATAATCACGGGCTGTGCCATCATGTTTGTCGCCACGCTGATCGTAGGCGCAATGATCAATTATCTTATCGGCGAGTTGGTTCGCGTCACCGGGTTGTCCGGGACCGATCGATTCCTCGGCATGGCTTTCGGCGCAGCGCGTGGCGTGCTGCTGGTGGTCGTGGCGGTCGGGCTGTTGAGCCTGGGGCCGGTACAACAGGACGAGTGGTGGAAACAGTCGCAGCTCGTGCCAAAATTTCTATTGGTCGCAGATTGGTCCAAAAACCTGATTCTCGGGTGGAGCAGTCAGTGGCTTGCCAGCGGTATCAGCGTACCCGCTGATATTCCGTTCAAGGAGCAGCTCTTGCCGATGGCCAAAACGCCTCAGTGAGTGTTGTTCAGTTCAGATCCATTAAGTAGGGGTTGCGTCGCATGTGTGGCATCGTCGGTATCGTCGGTAAGTCGAACGTCAATCAGGCGCTGTATGACGCGCTAACCGTCCTCCAGCACCGCGGCCAGGACGCTGCCGGTATCGTGACCAGCCATGATGGCCGGTTATTCCTGCGCAAGGACAATGGCCTGGTGCGTGACGTGTTCCATCAGCGTCACATGCAGCGCCTGGTCGGCCACATGGGCATTGGCCATGTGCGCTACCCGACCGCGGGCAGCTCGACCTCGGCCGAAGCTCAACCGTTTTACGTCAACTCGCCTTACGGCATCACCCTGGCGCATAACGGTAACCTGACCAACGTTGAACAACTGGCCAAGGAGATTTACGAATCTGACCTGCGCCACGTCAACACCAGTTCCGATTCGGAAGTACTGCTGAACGTGTTCGCGCACGAGCTGGCCCAGCGCGGCAAGCTGCAGCCGACTGAAGAAGACGTATTTGCTGCCGTCACCGACGTGCACAATCGTTGCGTCGGTGGCTATGCGGTCGTGGCCATGGTGACCGGTTACGGCATCGTCGGTTTCCGTGACCCCCACGGCATCCGTCCGATCGTGTTCGGCCAGCGTCACACCGACGAAGGCGTCGAATACATGATCGCCTCCGAGAGCGTGTCCCTGGACGTGCTCGGTTTCACGCTGATTCGCGACCTGGCACCGGGCGAAGCGGTCTACATCACCGAAGACGGCAAGCTGCACACTCGTCAGTGCGCAACCAACCCGTCCCTGACCCCTTGCATCTTCGAGCACGTCTACCTGGCGCGTCCGGACTCGATCATCGACGGCGTGTCGGTGTACAAGGCCCGCCTGCGCATGGGTGAGAAGCTCGCCGAGAAGATCCTGCGCGAGCGTCCGGATCACGACATCGACGTGGTCATCCCGATCCCGGACACCAGCCGCACCGCGGCCCTGGAGCTGGCGAACCACCTGGGCGTGAAGTTCCGCGAAGGTTTCGTGAAGAACCGCTACATCGGCCGCACCTTCATCATGCCGGGCCAGGCGGCACGGAAAAAATCCGTACGCCAGAAGCTCAACGCCATCGAGCTGGAATTCCGCGGCAAGAACGTGATGCTGGTGGACGATTCCATCGTGCGCGGCACCACCTGCAAGCAGATCATCCAGATGGCACGCGAAGCAGGCGCCAAGAACGTTTACTTCTGCTCCGCAGCCCCGGCCGTGCGTTTCCCGAACGTCTACGGCATCGACATGCCGAGCGCCCACGAGCTGATCGCCCACAACCGTTCGACCCAGGACGTTGCGGACCTGATCGGTGCCGACTGGCTGATCTATCAGGACTTGCCTGACTTGATCGAAGCGGTCGGTGGCGGCAAGATCAAGATCGACAAGTTCGATTGCGCGGTGTTCGACGGCCAGTACGTCACCGGCGACGTCGACGAGGCTTACCTGAACAAGATCGAGCAGGCGCGTAACGATGCCTCCAAGGTCAAGACCCAGGCAGTCAGCGCGATCATCGATCTGTACAACAACTGAGTAACTACCGGCCCTGAGGGGCCGGTTTTGTATCTGGCTTTTAATTTACGAGAATAGGGAAAGGAGTGACAGCATGAGTCAGGATTGGGATGCCGGTCGGTTGGACAGCGACCTCGAAGGCGTAGCGTTCGATACCCTGGCCGTTCGTGCCGGTCAGCACCGTACGCCGGAAGGCGAACACGGTGATCCGATGTTCTTCACTTCGAGCTATGTATTCCGTACCGCCGCCGATGCGGCCGCGCGTTTTGCCGGGGAAGTGCCGGGTAACGTTTATTCGCGCTACACCAACCCCACCGTACGCGCCTTCGAAGAGCGTATTGCCGCCCTGGAAAACGCCGAGCAGGCCGTGGCCACTGCCACCGGCATGGCTGCGATCATGACGGTTGTGATGAGCCTGTGCAGTGCCGGCGATCACGTGCTGGTGTCGCGTAGCGTGTTCGGCTCGACCATCAGCCTGTTCGAGAAGTACTTCAAGCGCTTCGGCATCGAAGTCGACTACGTACCCCTGGCGGATTTGTCCGGCTGGGATGCGTCGATCAAGGCCAACACCAAATTGCTGTTCGTCGAATCGCCGTCCAACCCGTTGGCTGAGCTGGTGGATATCGCCGAACTGGCGAAAATCGCTCACGCCAAGGGCGCGATGCTGGTGGTCGACAACTGCTTCTGCACCCCGGCGCTGCAACAGCCGTTGAAAATGGGTGCGGACATCGTCGTGCACTCGGCAACCAAGTTCATCGACGGCCAGGGCCGTTGCATGGGCGGTGTCGTGGCCGGACGCAGCGAGCAGATGAAAGAAGTGGTCGGCTTCCTGCGCACCGCCGGGCCGACTTTGAGCCCGTTCAACGCCTGGATCTTCCTCAAGGGCCTGGAAACCCTCAATCTGCGGATGAAGGCCCATTGCGCCAACGCCCAGCAACTGGCCGAATGGCTGGAGCAGCAGGACGGCATCGAGAAAGTCCATTACGCCGGCCTCAAGAGCCATCCACAGCACGAGCTGGCCCTGCGTCAGCAAAAGGGCTTCGGTGCGGTGGTGAGTTTCGAGGTCAAGGGCGGTAAAGAGGGCGCCTGGCGCTTTATCGATGCGACCCGCCTGATTTCGATCACTGCCAACCTGGGCGACAGCAAGACCACCATCACCCACCCGAGCACCACCTCCCACGGCCGCCTGGCGCCGCAAGAGCGTGAGGCTGCGGGCATTCGTGACAGCCTGATCCGCATTGCGGTCGGCCTGGAAGACGTGGCAGACCTGCAAGCCGACCTGGCGCGCGGTTTGGCTGCCCTGTGATCGAGTTGTCCACGCCATCGGGCACCAATGGCCGCGTGGCACTGGTGACTGGTGCGGCGCGGGGCATTGGCCTGGGAATTGCGGCCTGGTTGATCAGCGAAGGCTGGCAGGTGGTGCTGACGGACCTGGACCGGGTGCGCGGGTCGAAAGTGGCGAAGGTACTGGGCGACAACGCCTGGTTCATCGCCATGGACGTCTCGAACGAAGGGCAGGTGGCGCTGGGTGTTGCCGAGGTGCTGGGGCAGTTCGGGCGCCTGGACGCGCTGGTGTGCAATGCCGCGGTTGCCGATCCGCACAACATCACCCTGGAAAGCCTCGACCTGGCTTACTGGAACCGGGTACTGGCGGTGAACCTCAGTGGGCCGATGCTGTTGGCCAAGCACTGTGCGCCGTACCTGCGGGCCCATAGCGGGGCGATCGTCAACCTGGCCTCGACCCGTGCTGCACAGTCGGAACCCGATACCGAGGCCTACGCCGCGAGCAAGGGCGGCCTGCTGGCCTTGACTCACGCGCTGGCCATCAGCCTTGGCCCGGAGATTCGGGTCAATGCGGTCAGCCCTGGCTGGATCGATGCGCGGGACCCGTCGGTGCGCCGTGCCGAGCCGCTGACCGATGCCGACCATGCCCAGCATCCGGCGGGCAGGGTAGGGACAGTCGAGGACGTGGCGGCGATGGTGGCCTGGCTGCTGTCGAAGAACGCCGGGTTTGTCACCGGCCAGGAGTTCGTGGTCGATGGCGGCATGACCAAGAAGATGATCTACAGCGAGTAGGGCGAGCCGGGCATTGATGTTGAGTGCGCCATCGTCTTCGCGAGCAGGCTCGCTCCCACATTGGAAGTGCTATCCACTGTGGGAGCGGGCCTGCTCGCGAAAGCGGTCGACACGGTATCGATTGAAAGAATTTTGTCTTTTTCAGAAAAACTTCAATCCTGCTATTGACTTAGGTTCGCTACCTGCGTAAATTTCGCGGCCTCGGAGATGCAAACGGGTGATTAGCTCAGCTGGGAGAGCGTCTGCCTTACAAGCAGAATGTCGGCGGTTCGATCCCGTCATCACCCACCACTCCCGAGAAACTTGCGAAAGCAAGAGGTAGGCTGAGATGCCTCCACCGACGCGCAGCGGTAGTTCAGTCGGTTAGAATACCGGCCTGTCACGCCGGGGGTCGCGGGTTCGAGTCCCGTCCGCTGCGCCATATTCAACGAATCGGATTCATCCGGTTCGCGGTTGAAAAGCACCGAAGCTTTCGACCAAACGAGTTACCTGGACGCAAGTCCACAGCGATACGCAGCGGTAGTTCAGTCGGTTAGAATACCGGCCTGTCACGCCGGGGGTCGCGGGTTCGAGTCCCGTCCGCTGCGCCATATCTGCCCCGAGGCCCACTGAACGCCTTGGAGCTACGAAGAAAGCCACTGCTTTACTTCGCGTCGATAGCAAAGACCCTGGTCGAAAGGCCGGGGTTTTTTGTGTCTGAAATTTGAGCGGAAGCCCGTACCCGCAAGGGTTGAGTGTTGTTCATTGAATCAATGTAAAAATACAGATCCAATGGGGGAACGGGCTTGCTTGCGAAGGCGGCATCAGCAGCACCGCCCGATTTTCAGCCTTGCAGATACACCGCGTGGGTATGGGTGTACTCATACAACCCATGCTTGCCATCCGCACCGCCGATCCCGGATTTACGCACCCCGGCATGGAAACCCTGCATCGCTTCGAAGTTCTCGCGGTTGACGTAGGTTTCGCCAAAATCCAGCTCGCGCATGGCGTGCAGGGTCTTGCTCAGGTCACGGGTGTAGATCGACGAGGTCAGGCCATAGTCGCAGTCGTTGGCCAGGGCGATGGCTTCATCCAGGTCGTCGACGATCTGGATTGGCAGCACGGGACCGAAGATCTCCTCGCGCATGATCTCCATATCGGCGTGGCAGCCGGCCAGAACGGTAGGCTGAAAGTGAAAGCCGTGTGGGAGGTCGGCAATCTGCCCGCCACTGATCAGGCTCGCGCCCTGGCTCAATGCCGTACGGACTTTTCGATTGACGCTGTCCAGGCCCTGGCGATTGATCAGCGGGCCCATCTCCACATCAGGTTGCGCAACCGGGTCGCCATAACGGGTGGCATTCATGGCGGTGGCGATGCGCTCGATGAATTGATCGGCCACCTTGCGCTCGACATAGACCCGCTCGGCGCAATTGCACACCTGGCCGCTGTTGATGATGCGCGAATCACGAATGGCCTTTACCGCCAACTCCAGGTCGGCATCCGCCAAAACAATGGCCGGGGCCTTGCCACCCAGTTCCAGATTGAGCTTGGTGATATTCGGCGCCGCGGCGGCCATGATCCGTGAACCGGTGGCGACGCTACCAGTGAAACTGATCATGTCCACGCGCTTGTGCGCGCTCAGTGCGGCACCGACCTGGCCATCGCCACAGACCACATTGTACACGCCGGGTGGCAAGTCGGTTTGCGCGACCAATCGTGCGAATTCGAAGCAGTTGTTCGGTGTTTCTTCGCTGGGCTTGATGACGATGGTGTTGCCGGTGAGCAGCGCCGGGGCCATCTTGCGAGCGATCAGGAAGAACGGGAAATTCCACGGCAGGATCCCGGCCACCACGCCCAGCGGTTTGCGGAACAGGAAGATGTTTTCATCCTGGCGGTCGCTGGTGATGATTTCACCTTCGATGCGCCGCGCCCACTCGGCCATGTAGTCGAGATAGTCGGCGGTGAAGTTGACTTCGACTTCGGCCAGGGCGCTGATCTTGCCTTGTTCCAGGGTGATGGTGCGCGCCAGGTGCGCCACGTTTTCCCGCAGTTTGGCAGCGATGCGGCGCAAGTAGCCGGCGCGGTCATTCGCCGGTTTGCGCGCCCAGTCCTTTTGCGCGGTGCGTGCAGCAGCGAGTGCGCGATCGACATCTTCGGCATTCGACGCTGGCACCTTCGACAGCAGGGCGCCGGTGGCCGGGTTGATCACATCGAGGTGGGCAGCGCTGGCCACGAACTGGCCGTTGATGAAGTTTTGGTAAACAGGCACGGATGACATGGAGCGACTCCTGGGCTGATCAGTAGGTGCGCGACGGCGCTTGTTCGGTAGCCGGTGTGCGGTAACGGGCGAGGGTGGCCATGGCGCTGTGGCGCAACAGGCTGATATCGATCGCCACGGCGATGAACTGGCAGCCCCAGTCCTGATAGCGGCGCGCGTCTGCTTCATTCGGCGCGAGGATGCCGCAGGCCTTGCCGGCCGCCAGCGTCGCGTCGACCGCGTATTGAATGCGCTCCTGAACGTCCGGATGGCCGGGATCGCCGGCATGGCCCAGGCCAATGGACAGATCCGCCGGCCCGATGAATACCGCATCGACGCCTTCGACGGCGGCAATGGCGGCGACGTTTTCCACGCCGAGCCGCGATTCCACTTGCACGATCAGGCATAGCTGTTCGTGGGCGGTAGCCAGATAGTCCGGCACGCCGTCCCAGCGCGTGGCGCGGGTCAGGCCACCGCCGACGCCACGAATGCCGTGGGGCGGATAACGCATGGCGCGAACCAGGGCCTGGGCTTGCTCGGCGGTCTCGACCATCGGGATCATCAGCGTTTGCGCGCCGATATCCAGCAATTGCTTGATCAGGCTGGCATCGCCATTCACGGCGCGCACGATGGGTGCGGTGGCATAGGGCGCCACAGCCTGTAACTGGGCGAGTACGCCGGGCACGGTGTTCGGCGCGTGTTCGCCGTCGATCAACATCCAGTCATAACCGGTGGTGGCGACGATCTCGGCGGCGTAGCCCGTGGCGAACCCGGCCCAGATGCCATATTGGGGCGCATTTTTTTTCAGTGCGGCCTTGAAAGTGTTGTGCGGCATGTTCATCACGAACTCCTGGCTCAGCGGCTATACGGCCGATGCAGTTGGCATTCCGGGTTGAGGGTCACGCCGAATCCGGGCTGGTCGAGTGCCGACAGGCGCATGCGCCCGTTGACCGGTACCGGTTCGCCGAGCAATTGCGGATGGAACATCGGCACCACTTCGTCCGCCTTGGGCGCCATCATCAGGAATTCGGCGAACGGGCTGTTATGCCGGGTGGCAACGAAGTGATAGCTGTACACCGACGAGCCGTGGGGAATGACCAAGGCATTGTGGGCGTCGGCCAGGGCCGAGATCTTCACCAGTTCGGTGAGGCCGCCGCACCAGCCGACATCCGGCTGGATGATGTCGCAGCAACCCATCTCCAGCAGCATGCGGAAGCCCCAGCGGGTTGCTTCGTGTTCGCCGGTGGTCACCAGCATGCCTTTGGGCACGTTGTTGCGCAGGGCGGCGTAGCCCCAGTAATCGTCTGGCGGAAGGGCTTCTTCGATCCACTTCAAGCCGTGTTCGTGGGCGCCGACCGCCAGTTTGGTGGCGTAGTTGAGGTCCAGGCTCATCCAGCAGTCGAGCATCAACCAGAAGTCCGGGCCGACCCGTTCGCGCATGGTCGCCAGTTCTTCGAGGTTCTTGCGCAGGCCTTCCTCGCCTTCGGCCGGGCCGTGGTGCAACGGCATCTTGCCGCCGATGAAGCCCATTTTCTGGGCCAGGTCCGGGCGGGCGCCGGTGGCGTAGAACTGCAATTCATCGCGTACCGCACCGCCGAGCAACTGGTGCACCGGTTCCTGGCGGATCTTGCCGAGCAAGTCCCACAGCGCCAGGTCGACGCCGGAGATCGTATTGATCACGATGCCCTTGCGCCCGTAATACAGGGTCGATTGGTACATCTGGTCCCAGATCTTTTCGATGTCGGTGACTTTCGCGCCCTCGAGGAACCGCGCCAGGTGTTTCTCGACGATGTAGGCAGCCGGTTCGCCGCCCGTGGTCACGGCGAAACCGACAGTGCCGTCGCTGGCTTCAATCTCCACCACCAGGGTGCCGAGTACGTTGATGCCAAAGGTGCGACGGCTTTGGCGGTACTCCGGATATTTGCTCATTGGAGTGGCAATGTGATCGTCGATCCAGTGGCCGTCCGCCTGATCGTGATAATCCGCGCCACCGCCTCGCAGGGTGAAAGCGCGTACGTGTTTGATGGTTGGAATGCCCATGGTGTGACTCCTCAGGTTTAAACAGTGGCCGGTTTATTCGAAGCTTCATGGCCGGGCGAACGCACGCCCAGCACCAGCAACGCGGCGATGACGGTAGTAGCGGACAGCAGGTACAGGCCGGCTGCCGGAGAGTGGAAGGCGCCTTCGGCCCAGTTCTTCAGCACCGGGGCGATGAAGCCGCCGAGGGCGCCGAACGAGTTGATCAGGGCGATCCCGGCCGCCGCGGCGCTACCAGCGAGGTAGCTGGAAGGGAAGGTCCAGAACACCGGTTGCACGGCGATGAAACCGGATGCGGCGAAGCACAGGGCGACGATGCCGAGGAACGGACTGCTGAAGGTTACCGAGCAGGCGATACCGGCGGCGGCCATCAGCAGGGTCAGGCTGGCAGTGCGGCGGCGTTCGCCGGTGCGGTCGCTGTAGCCAGGAATCAGATAAGCCGCCACCAGTGCGCAAATCCAGGGAATCGCCGAGACCAGCCCGACCATCAGCCCGACCTTGGTGCCCAGCAACCCGCCGACCTGGGTGGGCAGGTAGAACACCACGCCGTAGACGCTGGCCTGGATCAGCAGGTAGATCAGGCACAGGTACAGCACCGACGGCTGGCAGATCACGTTGAGCAGGCTGCGGCCGTGGTTCTGTTTGTGGCTGTCTTCCTGGTCGAGGAGGCTCTGTACTTGTTGGCGTTCCTCGACGGTCAACCATTTGGCGTCCGCCGGGCGATTGTCCAGGTAAAAGTAGGCCCAGATGCCCACCGCCGTGGCCATCAGGCCTTCCACGGCAAATAGCCACTGCCAACCGTGGAAACCGGCAAAGCCGTCCAGTTCCAGCAGCAGGCCGGACAACGGACTGCCGAAGATGAAGGCCAGCGGCGCGCCGAAGTAGAAAAATCCCATGGCCTTGCCGCGCACGGCGCTGGGGAACCAGTAGGTGAGGTACAGGATCACGCCGGGGAAGAATCCGGCTTCGGCCACGCCCAACAGGAATCGCAGGATGTAGAAGCTGGTTTCAGTGTGAGCGAAGACCATGGCCGCGGAGACCAGGCCCCAGGTGACCATGATTCGGCACATCCACAGACGGGCGCCGACGCGGTGCAGGATCAGGTTGCTCGGCACTTCGAGCAGCGCGTAACCGACGAAGAACACCCCGGCACCGAAGGCGAAGGCGGCGTCGCTGATATTGGTGTCGGCCTGGAAGGCTTGCTTGGCGAACCCGACGTTGGCGCGGTCGAGGAAGGCCATGATGTACATCAGCAGGAGGAACGGGAGCAGCCGCCAGGAAATCTTGGCGAGCAGGGGCGCGGGTAGAGTCTTCATCGCGGTTTTCCTTTGGTAGGGCATTTGTTCTTATGGGGAAGACTGTACGGCCGCTTATCGATGCGTTACAAATCGAATCTAGCTCACAACTGATACCTTTAAGGTATCGATAACAAGGCCCTCCATGACCACGCCAACCATCTCGCGCAGTCTGCTCAACCGCCTGCGCTACAAGCACCTGCACATGCTGGTGACGCTCAATTCGAGCCATAACCTGCATCGTGCCTCGCAAAGCCTGAACATGTCGCAACCGGCTGCCACCCGTATGCTCCATGAAATCGAAGACATGTTCGGTTGCGACCTGTTCGAGCGGTTACCCAGGGGCATGCGACCGACAGCGCTGGGCCAGGAGCTGGTTCGCTTTGCCGAATCGGCCCTCAGTGGCCTCGACCGCTGCGCCGAGGATCTGATAGCGCGGCAACAGGGCGGTTACGGCTATCTTTCGATCGGTACCATCATGGGCGCGGCGCCGGACCTGGTGATGGATTCGATTGCCGAGATCAAGGCGCTTAACCCGCAGCTGCGCATTCGCATCATGGGCGACACCAGCGACCAGGTGATCCAATTGCTGGAGCAGGGCCGCATTGACCTCGCCATCGCCCGGCGCAATGCCGCCACCGACAGCGAGCATTACGTTTTCGAACAACTGGGCAACGAACGCTTGCTGGTGGTGGTGCATGCCGGCCACCCGTTGGCCCGGCGCAAGAAACTGCAGATGGCGGAGCTGGTCAGCGGCTGGCCGTGGATCCTGCAACCGGAAACCAGCCCGGCGCGTATTGGTCTTGATCAGGCCCTGCAGCGCCTGGCCTTGCCGTTGCCGGCCGACATCATCGAATGCAGCTCGGTGTATTCGATGCAGCAGCTGATTCAACTGACCGACGCGATCATGGTCCTGTCGGAGACCGCGTTACGCGACTACCTGAAAATGGGCCTGGTGGTGGCGCTACCGGTTGAGCTCGATGTGCAACTGGCTCCGTTCGGCTTGCTGCTGCGCAAGGGTGAGCACATCAGTCGGGAGCTGGGGTTGTTCATCGATCTGCTGCGTCGAAAAGTCGCGGTTTTTTGATTTCCTGGTCAGTTTTTTGTTTTCCGCGAGCGAATAAACCTTTAAAGTTAACCTTTCGGTCAGCTTCGCATTGTCATCACGGCCCCTTGCATCGTCAAAAGGGGCTTCTGCACGACTCGAGATTTCCAGAACATAACCAGAAGGGTGGCCTCCATGACCGCCCATAGGATGATCCATGTCCAACCGTGAAATATCCCGGCGCTCGTTCCTTCAGGGCGGGCTGGTGGCGGGTGTGAGCGTGACGCTTGCACCGCTGAGCAGTCAGGCGCTGGCAGCCTTGATGGAAAACAGCGTCACCGTGCCGTCCGAGCAATGGCTTGGTAACAACGGCAAGGCGCGGGCCCGTAACGATGCCTTGTCCAAGGTTTGCGGCAGCAAGGTCTTTGCCCGCGACATCCGTGCCAAGGACATGCCGGGCTGGCCGCAGCAGCAAGGCCACGCCATGCTGCTGAAAACCATCAAGGCCGACCGTATCTATGACGGCTATGACCTGTCGTGGCTTGGTGCCGACCTGCAGCCTGATCGCATCGTCACCGCCGACGACCTGGTCAAGGACGGCATCGTCTTCCCCGAAGAGCACGCCCCCGACCCACTGTTGCCGGCCGGCAAGGTGCCGATGTTCATCGGTCACCCGGTGGCGATCCTGATCTGGAACGACTTCGAACGTTTCCGCCAGGCCAAGGCTCAGCTCAAGTTCAATGACAAAGCAATTCGTTACGGTGCCCAGGTACCGTTCTACGAGGGCGATCCCTACGGCAGCTTTCGCTACGTGCGCGTCGGCGGCGCTACCTCGGCGGACGAAGACGAATTCGCCAGCCTCAAGGACTCGATCCTGTTTCCGATGCTGAAAAACCGTCGCCCGGTGTGGAATTCCCAGCCCAACCTGCACGGCAACCTGACCGAGCGCGGCCTGTTCTACGCCGACCGCATGAAGCAGCAGATCGATACGCCGCCAGACAACTGGCTGGTGTTCGACGAGCGCTACAAGACCCCGTCGATCGAACCTGCGGCGATGGAACCGGACAACGGCAACGGCTGGTACGACCCGGTGACCAAGACCCTGCACTTTGTCGTTGCGACACAGTGCCCGCTGGAGACCGCAACCGAGACCGCGAAGATGATCGCGCCGTCGCGTTTCGGCCTGGCGAACCTGAACATGCACCCTGGCTACACCGTCGGCTACGGCTCGAAAGACCACAACATTTTCGTCTACTACGCGGCCTTGGCGGCGTTGTACGGCGCCGGCGTCCCGGTACGCCTGGCCAACGACCGCTACGAGCAATTCCAGAGCGGCATCAAGCGTCACCCGTTCGATATCCGCTATCAGTTGGCGGTGGACAAGACCGACCACAGCTTCAAGATCTTCCGCGCCGAGATGAGCGTCGACGGCGGCGGGCGGGTCAACTACAGCCCGTCGGTAGCGGCAGTAGGCGCCACGGCGGCGCAGTCGATCTACTACATGCCGCAGAACGATCTGCAGGTCACCGCCTATCATTCGCGCGCGGTGGAAGCCGGGTCGATGCGCGGCTACGGCACGTTGCAGAGCATGGCGGCCACCGAAATGATGGTCGATGAAATTGCCGATCGCCTCGGGGTCGATGCCATTGAACTGCGGCGCAAGAACGCCCTGCGTTCGGGCATGAAAAACACCCAGGGCGCGATCCCGGCCGGTGCCCTGCGCCTGCACGAGATTCTCGACAAGGCCGCGGTCAACGAAGTCTGGAAAAACCGTCACGCGATCAAGCAACAACGCGAATCGGCGGACCCGGACCACTGGTATGGCGTCGGTTTCGCCATTTGCCAGAAAGACTTCGGCACCGGCTCCGAAGCGCCGATGGCCAGCATCGAATACACCGTTGACGGTCGCATCACCCTGCGCCACATCGGTATCGAAATCGGTACCGGCATGTCCACCTCGCAGGCGATGGTAGTGGCCGATTTCCTCGGCAGCCCGGCGCACGAAGTGAAGACCGGTGAAACCGAATGGGAAGAATTGCAGCTGATCAGCGGCGGCAACCCGTACATCATGAGCCAGGCCGAGCAGGACAACTTCCTGCGCAACCCGCGCTGGGTCGGCAAGGTCGCGTCGGCGTCGTCGGCGACCAACTCCGCCTATTACTTCAGCCACGCCACCCGTGAAGCGGCGCGCGTGCTGTTCAATCACGGCCTGTGGCCGGCGGCGCTGGAGATCTGGCGCCAAGGCCCCTACGGCGGCCAGGCCAACCCTTACGTGGTGCGCCGCGAGGACGCCCATTGGGTCGACGGCAAGCTCACCGCCAACGGCATGGAACCCTTGCCGTTCGCAGTATTGGCCAAGCGTGCCCACGAACGGGGCCTGGTCACCGGTGCCACGGTGCACGGCTTCAACCGCTGGAGCTGGGCTGAGGCCGAGTACAGCATCGACGGTGTGCGTGAGCGTTTGCCGCTCGATGGCCTGGCGGTCAAGTACGGCGACGGTGCGCCGAAGGCGAAGAAAGCGCAGATGAGCAGCGCCGGTTTCCATCTGCTGGATCGGCAGAACATCGCCTATCCGCCAACCCAGTTGAACAACGCGGCGGTGACTTACTACAGCCCCGTGGCGACGCTGGTGGAAGTGAAGGTGAACAAGGGTTCGAACGAAGTGTCGGTGCTCAATCACCACTCGTGGGTCGAGTGCGGTCGGGTGCTGGTGGAAGAGTTGGTCAAGGGCCAGGTCGAAGGTGGCATCGCCATGGGCATCGGCCACGCGCTGATGGAAGAAATGCCGCTGTACGAAGGCGGACCGGGGGAGGGCGACTGGAACTTCAACCGTTACCGCTTGCCGATGGCGCGGCACGTGGCGGTGTGGAAACAGACCGCGGAGATCCTGCCGCCGCTGTCGCCGAGCGATCCGTCCAAGGGCATCGCCGAGGTGGTGATGATCCCGGTGGTCGGTGCCATTGGCAACGCCGTGGCCCACGCCATTGGCAAACGTGTCCGCGACCTGCCTATCACTTCTGCACGCATCAAGGAGGCCCTCAATGGCTAACCGTCCGCTTCAACTGACCCTCAACGGTCAATCCGTCGGCCCGGTGGACATCCCTGATGACCTGCCGATGATCGACTACCTGCACGAGTACAAGAACCTCACTGGCTCGCGCCTGGGCTGCGGCCAAGGCATTTGCCACGCCTGCGTGGTGATCGTCGACAACCCCGACGGCACCAGTGAAGAAGTGCGCACCTGCATCACCGGCGCACACTATTTCGAAGGCAAGAAGGTTCGGACCATCGAAGGTCATGCCACCCGTGACGAGCAGGGCAAGGTCACCGAGCTGAACCCGATCCAGCAGCGCTTCGTCGATGAGTTCGCCTTCCAGTGCAGCTACTGCGCGCCAGGTTTCGTGAATGCCGCGACGGTGCTGGTGGAAAAGCTGCAGCGTCAGCCGATCGTCAAGAGCCAGCTGGAAAAAGTCATCGAGGACAGCCTCGGTCACCACATCTGCCGTTGCACCGGATACGTGCGCTACTACAGCGCCACGCGCAACGTGCTGACCGATCTCGGCCTGGTCAAGGAGGGCTAAGCATGAAGCAATTACTTACCCGCCTGACCCTGGCGGTCGGCCTGGCTGCGCCCGTGTTGCTGGCGCAGGCGGATGATCAGGTCAAGCGCGGCGAATACCTCGCCCGCGCGGCTGACTGCATGGCTTGCCACACCGCACCGGGTGGCGCGCCCTATGCAGGCGGCCTGCCGATCGTCTCGCCGTTCGGTACGATCTACGGCACCAACATCACCCCGAGCAAAGAGCACGGCATCGGCTTGTACAGCGATGATGAATTCTTCGCGGCGCTCACCGAAGGCAAGCGACGTGATGGCGCCAACCTGTACCCGGCGATGCCCTACACCTCGTATCACCTGGTGCCGCGTGAGGATTCCGACGCGATCCACGCCTACCTGAAAACCGTCGAGCCGATTGAGCGCGCCGCGCCGGTCACAAGCCTGAGTTTTCCGTTCAACGTGCGCCTGGGCCTGATGGGCTGGAACATGATGTACGGCAAGGACGTGAAGCTGGCTCCGACCGAAGGCAAAAGCGAAGCCTGGAAGCGCGGCCAGTACATGGTCGACGTGCTCGGTCACTGTGGCGAATGCCACACCCCACGCGGTCTGCCGGGTGCGATGCAGCAGGATAAACGCATGACCGGCGGTATTCTCAACGGCTACCTGGCGCCAAGTCTCTTGGCCACTGACCTGGCGGCCCGTGGCTGGAATCACCAGGACCTGAGCTCGTTCCTCAAGCACGGCATGAGCGCCCAGGGCACCATGTTCAACGAGATGTTCCCGGTGTTCCACAACAGTACCCAGGGCCTCAGCGATCCGGACCTGGCGGCGATGGCAACCTTCCTCCTCGGCGACCAGCCGCCAGCGGCGAAAGTCTTGACCGACGTCCCGCTGGACCAGCTCAGTGCCAGCGCACAGCGCGGTCGGCAGGACTACCTGAACGTCTGTGCCGGTTGCCACGCGCCGGGTGGCGAAGGCAAACCGCATATTGCCGTCGCCATGCGCGGCAATACCACCCTGCGCCTGGAAGATCCGCGCAACCTGGTTCGGGTGATCGACGATGGCATCGGCGAGCAGAAATTCGCCGGCTTCGAACACATGCAACCCATGCCCGGTTTCGCGCAAAAGCTCACCGACGAGCAGCTTGCGGACCTGTTGAACTACCTGCGCCAGGCGTGGGGCGGTCAACCGGGTGACCTGGCCTTGAACGATGTGCAGAAGCTGCGGGCTGACGCGCCGCCGCTCGAGCACAAGGCGCACTGACATGCAGCATCTGGATCTGCAGGTAGTGCGGCGCGCGCTGGCATGGTCGGCGGCCGGACAGCGTGTGTGGCTGTGCAGCGTACTGGCCACCTACGGCTCGGCGCCTCGAGCGCCGGGTTCGTTGCTGGCGGTGAATGCTGACGGGCAGTGGATCGGATCGCTTTCCGGTGGGTGTGTCGAGGAGGACTTCCTCGAACGCGTCGCCGAAGGTGCATTCGAGCAAGCGGTCAGCGTCGTGCGCTACGGCGAAGGCGATGACCCGCGCTCGCGGGTCAGCCTGCCCTGCGGTGGAGTGCTCGATGTGCTGGTGGAAAAGCTTGAGCCTGTCTGTGAGGTGCAGGCGCATCTGCGGGAGCTGGAGTCGGCACTATTGGGCCGGCGCCGGCTGATCCGTGAAGTCGACCTGGCCAGCGGCGTGCGCAGTCTGTTCGATGATCGCGAGCAGGGTGTGCGCGTCGAGCGCGAGATTGATCGCGTCAGGCTGCGCATCGGCGCGGCACAGCGCCTGTTGCTGGCCGGGTACTCCAGTGTCGCGCAGGCCTGCGCGGAGTTCGCCATAGGCCTGGGCTTCGAGGTGATTCTTTGCGATCCGCGGGACGAAGTGCTGGAAGGCGTGGTGCTGGATAACGTGGAGATTCGTCGTCAATTGCCCTCGGTGTTCATCGCCGACGGGGGCTGCCACAGCGACACGGCGGTGGTGGCGCTGACCCACGATCCGCGCATCGATGACCTGGCGATGATGGAAGCGGTGCGTACCGACGCGTTCTACATCGGCGTGATGGGATCACTGCAGACTTCGCAAAAGCGCTTCGAGCGCTTGCGGCGCATTGGTGGGCTGGGTGAAGCGCAACTGGCGCGGATCCATGCGCCCATCGGGCTGAACCTGGGCAGCAAGACCCCGGCGGAAATCGCCCTGGCGGTACTTGCCGATATCCTGCGAATTCGCAGCGGGATCCCTCGCGATCGGCTGTGATGCAGTCCCTGTCAGGGCTAAGGCTTGTTCGAAAGGAGGCTCGTCGCTTGATTGGACGAGCCTTTTTTGTTGTGCGTCATTCTTGACACTGTCCGGTCAGCTTCTCTAGGATGCTGCCCATGCGCCGATTTAAACAGCTACTTGCGGGGCGCCAGGTAACTCATTGAGTTACCGACAGAAGCTTGAAGCAGGCTTCGAAATACCGCTAAAGCGCTGGTTCGGTGTTGCCTCTCACCTGCCATGCAGACTTTTTGAGGCTGAGACACGACTCGATGAATGCACTAAGCCCTGTTGTACGTCCCGCGCCGATCACGGCACATCTCACCCAGCGCAATCCAAAAATCCTGCTTGGCGGTAAACATCAGCCGACGCTCCTGCGTTATCTCGATGGTTGGCCACGTCGTACCGGTGGGCCAGCAGCTTTCCTGATCCAGTTTGTCGAAGACGGTGAATCCCTGGCGCGCTTTGCCGCGGACAGTTTTGACCTGGCAGTGATTCAGTCGCCAAGCGTCGAAGACGCCCCGGAAATGATCAGGCAACTGACCCGCGTCGCCCGGCAAGGGCTGATTACCCGTCGCTGAGGCCCGTTGAAGCCTCAGGGATAGTCGATCTCGACGATGTACACACACTGCTCACCCGTCGGTGTCTGGACCCGTACTTCGGCGTCCAGGGCCTTGCCGATCAGGGCGCGGGCCAAGGGCGAGTCGATGCTGATCAAGCCCTGTTTCAGGTCCAGTTCATCCGGTCCGACGATGCGATAGCGTGATTGCTTGCCATCCTCGTCTTCAATCGTGACCCAAGCGCCAAAATAAACTTTGTTCGGATCGCTGGGCTTTTCGCTGACGACCTTGAGGGCTTCCAGGCGTTTGGTCAGGAAGCGCACGCGACTGTCGATTTCGCGCAGCATTTTCTTGCCATAGGTGTATTCGGCGTTTTCCGAACGATCGCCCTGGGCTGCCGCTTCGCTGACTGCTTGCGTCACCTGGGGGCGGCGTACGTGCCACAGTTCATGAAACTCGGCGCGCATCCGCGCTTCACCTTCAGGGGTGATCAGCGCGGTTCCGGCGGTACGGGGAGGGCGATAACGGCTCATGGCAACTTTTCTTCGAATCAGGAGCGCTTGAGTCTATCAACCCTCGCGCAGGACTGTCAGGGGGCTGGCATTCAGGGCGCGCCGGGTGCCGAACACACCAGCACCGCCGATCAGCACGGCGCCGATCAGCGGCAGCACCAGCAGCCATGGGTGCGGATGCCAGGGCAGGTCAAAGGCGTAGCGGTAGAGCACCAGGCTGACGACTTCCGAACCGAGTGCCGCGAGCAGGCCGCTCACCGCGCCAAGCAACCCGAACTCGATCCGTCGTGCCTTCACCAGCAGTTGCCGTTCGGCCCCCAGTGCGCGCAGCAGGGCACCCTGGCGGATGCGTTCGTCCAGGGTCGCCTGCAGGCCGGAAAACAACACCGCCATCCCTGCCGCCAGGACAAACAACAGCACGTATTCCACAGCCAGGGTGACTTGGGCGAGGATGCTGCGCAATTGCGCCAGCAGCGCTTCGACCTGCAGGATCGTCACCGCCGGAAAACTGCGCGACAGGTCGACGATCTGCTGGTCATGCCCTGCCGCCAGATAGAAGCTGGTCAGGTAGGTGGCGGGCAAATCCTTCAGGGTGCCTGGCTGGAAAATCATGAAGAAGTTCGGCTGGAAATTATCCCAGTTGATCTCCCGCAGGCTGGTGACTTTCGCCTCGCGATTGGCCCCGCCGACGGTAAAGACCAAATGGTCGCCGAGCTTGAGCTTCAGGCTTTCGGCGACCTTGCCCTCCACCGACACGCCGGGGATATCATCCGGCGGTTGCTCTGGCCACCAATGACCGGCGGTGATCTTGTTGCCCGCAGGCAGGTCTGCCGCCCAGGTCAGGCTCAGGTCACGCTGGATCGCCCGGTCGCCTGCCGATTCCTTGGTGACGATTTGCTGCACCGGTTCGCCATTGATGCTGATCAGCCTTCCGGGGACTACCGGATACAGGGGGGCCGATTGCGCCGACAACGAGATCAGGCGGTCGGTAAACGCCTGCTTGTCAGCGGGCAGGATGTTCAGGGCAAAATAGTTCGGTGCGTTCCTGGGCAGCTGGTTCTGCCAGGTGTCCAGCAACTCGCCGCGCAGCAGGGCGATCAACGCCATCGACAGCAGGATCAGACCGAATGCCAGGGACTGCCCTGCGGCTGCCAGCGGATGACGCAGCAATTGGCCCAGCCCCAGGCGCCACGGCAGGGAGGCACGAGCCAGCAGGCGTCGCAGGCTTTTCAATAGCAGCAACAGCAAGCCACCCAATATCAGTGCCGCGACCACGCCGCCGCCGAGCAGGGCGAAGGTCAGTAGCAAGTCCAGGCTCAGGCGCCACATGATCAGCCCGAGGGCACCCAATGCGGCGCCGTAGACCATCCAGGTGCTGGAGGGTATCGGCAGCATGTCCCGCCGCAATACACGCAAGGGTGGAACCCGACCCAGCGCCGCCAGCGGTGGCAGGGCAAAACCGGCCAGGGCCACCAGTCCGGTGCCGATACCGGCGATGGCCGGGAACAGGCCGCCCGGTGGCACGTCGGTCGGCAACAAATCATGCAGCAGGGCAAACAGTCCCAGTTGCGCCAGCCAACCGATGGCGGCGCCAATGAGGCTGGCGAGCAGGCCGAGTATGGTCAGCTGCAGGCTGAACAGCACCATGGTTTCCCGGCGGGACAGGCCAAGGCAGCGGAGCAGCGCGCTGGCATCGAAGCGGCGGGTGGCGAAGCGCGTCGCTGACAACGCTACGGCCACCCCGGCCAGCAATACCGCCACCAGGCTGGCCATGTTCAGGTAGCGCTCGGCCTTGCCCAGTGCGCCGCCAATCTGCCGGTTGCCGTCGCGGGCATCCTGGATGCGCTGGTTGGCGGCCAGGCCGGGCTTGATCAGTTGGCGATAGGTCTCCAGGGCCGAGGCATCGCCGCGCCAGAGTTCGCGGTAGCTGACCCGGCTGCCAGGTTGCACCACGCCAGTGGCTTGCAGGTCACTGAGGTTGATCAACACCCGGGGTGTCAGGCTGTAGAAGTTGCCGGCGCGGTCGGGCTCGTAGGTCAGTACCCGTGCCAGCTTCAGGGTTTTCATGCCGACATCGATGCTGTCGCCGATCTTCAAGTCCAGCGCCGTCAGCAATCGCGCCTCGACCCAGGCCTCACCGGGTTTCGGCCCGCCGCCGGATTCTTCCGGGGCGAAAGGCGCAGGGGCGCTTTTCAGTTCCCCGCGCAGTGGGTAGACGTCGTCTGCCGCCTTGATGCTGGAGAGCTGTATGCCGTTGTCCGTGGCGATAACACTGGAAAACTCCACCACCCGGGCGTGTTCGAGGCCAAGCTCGGTACCGCTTCTTACTTGCTCGGGGCGCGCTGGCGAGCTGCCTTCGAGCAGCAGGTCGGCTCCGAGAAACTCCGTGGCGCGCAACATCATCGCGCCATTCAGGCGCGCGCCGAAATAGCCGATGGCGGTACTGGCCGCTACCGCGACCACGAGGGCAAAAAACAGCACGCGCAGTTCACCGGCGCGGGCATCGCGCAACAGTTGACGGAGGGCGAGACTGAACAGGCGCAACAGCGGCAGGCGTGCCATCAAGGCTCCAGAGGGGCGACCAGCAGGCCGGCTTCAAGGCGGATCAGGCGCCGGCAGCGGTGTGCCAGGCGTTCATCATGGGTCACCAGCACCAGGGTCGTGCCGCGTTCCTGGTTGAGTTCGAACAGCAGGTCGCTGATGCGCTCGCCGGTATGGCTGTCGAGGTTACCGGTGGGCTCGTCGGCAAACAGCACGTCGGGTTCGGCCGCGAACGCCCGGGCAATCGCCACGCGCTGCTGTTCACCGCCGGAGAGCTGGCGTGGCGAGTGGGTCAGGCGTTGCCCCAGGCCGACCCGTTGCAACAGCTCGGTGGCGCGGCCACGGGCGTCCTGGCGGCCATCGAGCTCCAGCGGCAACATGACGTTTTCCAGGGCGTTGAGACTGTCGAGCAGTTGGAATGACTGGAAGACGAAACCCACGTGTTCGGCGCGGATGCGCGCACGTTGATCTTCATCGAGGTTGCTCAGGTCCTGGCCGGCGAGGGTGACTTCGCCGCTGCTCGGCAAGTCGAGGCCGGCGAGCAGGCCGAGGAGGGTGGACTTGCCCGAACCGGAGGCGCCGACGATGGCCAGGCTGTCGCCCTTGTTCAGTTCCAGGCTGAGTTGGTGCAGGATGGTCAGTTCACCTTCCGCGCTGGGAACCACTTTGCTAAGGTTCTTCGCGGTGAGAATGCTTGCGCCCATGGAGAATCCGATGCGTGTGTGGTTTTTGAGTGCTGGCCTGGCCTTGATGTGCATGGCCCAGAACGCAGCGGCGGGTACAGTCCTGATCGTTGGCGATAGTATCAGCGCCGGTTTCGGACTGGATACCCGCTTGGGGTGGGTGTCGTTGCTCGAGCAGCGGCTCAAGCGCGAAGGTTTCGACGATAAGGTGATCAATGCGTCCATCAGCGGCGACACCAGTGCCGGCGGCCAGGCACGCCTGCCAGCGCTGCTTGCAGAGCATAAGCCTGAGTTGGTGATCCTCGAATTGGGGGGCAATGACGGCCTGCGTGGCTTGCTGCCAACACAATTGCAACAAAATCTTGCGTCGATGATTCAGCAGTCGCAGGACGCGGGCGCCAAGGTGCTGTTGCTCGGCATGCAATTGCCACCCAATTACGGTGCTCGATACACCAAGGCCTTTGCCGACGTCTACAGCAACCTGGCCGATGAGAAAAACATCCCGTTGGTGCCGTTTTTCCTCGACGGCGTGGGCGGTCATCCGGACCTGATGCAGGCCGATGGCATTCACCCGGCAGCCGGGGCTCAGGACAAGTTGCTGGAAAATGTCTGGCCTACGCTAAAACCACTGTTATGACACTTTTCTAGGAGCGGGCTTTCGGCTAAGGTGGCGCCCCCGATTTGGAGCCCCCGATGCCGCGTTCTGCCTGGTCACTTTATGCCTATCAACTGATCGAGCCTGACGAACAGCTGGATCTGTTCGCCTGCCAGGAAGTGCGGGTACACCTGGTGACCCGACAACTGGAGCTGGGCGGCTCGGCGGACCGGACCCTGTGCGGCAGCCTGCTGCCGGCTCAACCGCGTTGGTCGAACGTCGATCGCCGGGTGTTCCAGGACCAGCGCCTGTGTTCGTTGTGTCGGGCCATTCTTGAGTCGCAAAAGCGCGGCACGTCGCCGATCTGGCCGGAGTTGCGGTTCGAGCTTTGATCGTTTCTGCTTTGCTGTGGCTTGGGCATCGGATGAAAACCTGTGGGAGCTGGCTTGTCGGGTCGCCGCATCGCAGCGATGGCGGCCTGACAGCCGACCTGTATCCCGCAGATGTACTCCAATCAAACTGTGGGAGCGGGCTTGCTCGCGAAGGCGGCCTTATAGCCGACCTATGTTTTGTTGACTGCGTACATATCCATTGCTGCGGTAACGGCCGCTTATGGTTTCGCCCTTACGGCGAGTCCCTTTTTCAAGCGCCGGAGTGCCGGCCCAGCAAAAAGGCACCAAAAGGCTTTGCCCCACCACTCGGTCCCTCGCTAGGGCTCGGCATGCCCTCTCTCCGGCATTGCTCCGTGGGTCGCCGCGATGGGCCGTCCCTGGCCCAGCGCGGCTAAAC
>NZ_JBYTEO010000017.1:0-114092 GCF_058791355.1 Pseudomonas sp. EB271-G4-1 | reverse complement strand
TCGCCGATGGTAGTGTGGGGTTTCCCCATGTGAGAGTAGGTCATCGTCAAGATTAAATTCCAAAACCCCTATCTGCGCATGCAGGTAGGGGTTTTGTCTTTTGCCGAAAGAAAATCACACTGATTCGTGCACAAATTGGCACAGTTATTTTCGATTCAGGGCACTAGAATAGGCCCAACCTTTTCGGAGTCAGAGCGTTATATGCCAGATCCGGTTGACGCCTCAAGGCTGTCAGAATTACCGCTGAACGATTTGGTGGCGTGCCACGAGTGCGACTTGCTGATGCGCAAGCCCAAGCTCGATCATGGTGAGAAAGCCCTGTGTCCGCGATGTGGTTACGAGCTCTATGCTCATCGATACAACGTCGTACAGCGCAGTCTCGCCCTGGTTATCGCGGCATTGCTGTTGTACATCCCGGCGAACTTTTTACCCATCATGCAACTCAACCTGCTTGGGCAATCGACGCAAGACACTGTCTGGAGCGGGGTTGTCGGGCTTTTCGATACAGGCATGCAAAGCGTTTCAGTCATTGTGTTCCTGTGCAGCATGGCGATTCCGCTGCTCAAGCTGCTCTGCCAACTGGTCGTGTTGCTGAGTATCCGATTTAACGTCGGACGTAGCTACGGCTTGCTGCTTTACCGTATTTACCACCATTTACGGGACTGGGGGATGCTTGAGGTTTACCTCATGGGCGTACTGGTCGCGATCGTCAAGCTGGCAGATATGGCAGCAATGACCATTGGTCTTGGCTTGGCGTGCTTCATTGGATTGTTGTTGGTCCAGGTCTGGCTGGAGGTAGTGATGTCTCCTCACCAGATCTGGCAGGCTTTATCAGGAGAGGATGCCCATGCGGGCGATTGATGCAGGCATTCTGATTTGCGCCGAATGCCATGAATTGAACAAGCAGGAAGCTGATGTCGACGATCAGGTCTGCACTCGGTGCGGCGCACTGGTGCATGCCCGCCGTCCCAACAGTGTGGCGCGGACCTGGGCGTTGCTGATCACCGCCGCCATTCTTTACATACCGGCCAATGTGCTGCCGATCATGACCGTGAGCTCCCTGGGCAAGGGTGATCCCAGCACCATCATGTCCGGAGTGATCCAACTGGTTCAGCACGGCATGATTCCCATTGCCGCAGTGGTATTTATCGCCAGCATTGTGGTGCCCACGTTCAAACTGGTGGGGATCGCCTTGCTGCTGTTTTCCGTACAGCGCCACCAGCCACTCTCGGCCCGCCAGCGCATATGGATGTACCGCTTTATCGAGTTCATCGGCCGCTGGTCGATGCTCGATATCTTTGTAATCGCCATCCTGGTGGCGCTCGTGAATTTTGGCCGGCTGGCCACCATTGAAGCTGATCTGGGCGCCATTGCGTTCGCCAGCGTGGTGATTCTGACGATGCTTGCCGCAGTAACTTTCGATCCCCGACTGATTTGGGATAACACGGAGTCGGACGACGACCATGACTGATCTGCCTACAGCTAAAATCCGACCGGCTTCGAACTGGTCGGCTATCTGGGTATTGCCCCTGATTGCCCTGATCATTGGTGGCTGGCTCGGCTGGCGTGCCTACACCGAAACCGGCATCGAGATTCAGGTTCGTTTCGAAAGCGGTGAAGGCATCCAGGCCAACAAGACCGAAGTCGTCTACAAAGGCATGCCGGTCGGCAAGGTGAAAACCCTCAAGCTTGATGATGAAGGCAGTTCCAAAGGGGTGATCGCGACCGTTGAGATGAACAAGGACGTGGAGCAATACCTGCGCACCAGCACGCGCTTCTGGCTGGTCAAACCGAGTGTGACGCTGGCCGGTATTACCGGGCTGGAGACGCTGGTCTCGGGTAACTATGTCGCAATCAGCCCGGGTGAGGGCGAGCCTGCCCGCAAGTTCAAGGCCCTGGCACAGGAGCCACCGCTGTCGGACGCCCAACCCGGCCTGCACCTCACGATCAAGGCTGATCGCCTGGGCTCGCTGAACCGTGGCAGCCCGGTGTTCTACAAGCAGATCAAGGTCGGGCAGATCAAGAGCTACGTGCTCTCCGAGGACCAGAGTACTGTCGAGCTCAAGGTCTTCATCGAGCCGACGTACGCCAAGCTCGTGCGCAAACACACGCGTTTCTGGAACGCCAGCGGCATCAGCATCGATGCCAACCTGTCCGGTGTAAAAGTTCGCAGTGAATCCCTAGCCAGTATTGTTGCTGGTGGTATTGCGTTTGCCACTCCTGAAAATCGCAAGGACAGCCCGCCTACCGATCCGAGCCTGCCGTTCCGCCTTTATGAGGACTTCGATGCGGCTGCCGCCGGGATCAAGGTCAAGGTCAAGCTAAGCGACTTCGAAGGCTTGCAGGCGGGCCGTACGCCGGTGATGTATAAAGGTATTCAGGTCGGCACCCTCAAGGCCCTCAAGGTCGATCCCGATTTGTCCGGCGCCAGCGCCGAGTTGACCCTGGACCCGCTGGCCGAGGATTACCTGGTCGATGGCACCCAGTTCTGGGTGGTCAAGCCGTCGATTTCCCTGGCGGGCATTACCGGCCTGGAAGCATTGGTCAAGGGTAACTACATCGCCGTGCGTCCTGGGGACAAAGGCGCCGCGCCGCAACGTGAGTTTGTCGCACGGCCCAAGGCGCCGCCGCTGGATTTGCGTGCACCGGGCCTGCACCTGGTGTTGTTCACCGATAACCTCGGTTCGCTGGAAGTGGGCAGCCCGGTACTCTACAAGCAGGTCAAGGTGGGTTCGGTACAGAGCTATCAGTTTTCGCGCAAAAAGAAACAGCTGGTGATCGGGGTCCATATCGAGAAGGAATACGAAGACCTGGTCAACGCTTCCACGCGGTTCTGGAACGCCAGTGGCATCACCTTGACCGGTGGCCTGACTGGCGGGATCCAGGTCAAGAGTGAATCGTTGCAAAGCCTGATGGCTGGCGGCATCGCCTTCGAAACACCGGAGGCCAAGGCACCCTTGCAGAAGCGCATCCCGCGTTTCCGCCTGTTCGCCAGCCATGAGCTAGCCAACCAGAAAGGCGCGGTGATCACCATCAAGGTTGACCGTGCCGATGGCCTGCGCACTGGCACGCCCATCCGCTTCAAGGGGCTGGATGTCGGCAAGATCGAAGACGTTGACCTGAGTGACGATCTGCAGTCGGTGCTGCTGACTGCGCGGATCGATGAAGTCCCGGAGCGCATCGCTCGTGTCGGCAGTCAGTTCTGGGTGGTCAAGCCCGAGTTGGGGCTGATCAAGACGTCGAACCTGGAAACATTGGTTACCGGGCAATACATCGAGGTGCAACCGGCAGCGAAGAACCTGGGCCCGCAGAAGAATTTCGTGGCGCTGGCCAATCCCCCGGAAACTGCCAAGCAGGAAGCTGGTTTGAGCCTGACGTTGAGCGCTCCTCGTCGTGGTTCGCTGAAGGCTGGGGTTCCGGTGACTTATCGAGAAATCACCGTGGGCAAGGTGACGGGTTATGAGTTGGGCCAGACGGCCGATCGTGTGTTGATCCGCATCCTGATCGAGCCCAAGTACGCGCCATTGGTCCGCAGCGGCACGCGGTTCTGGAACACCAGCGGTTTTGACTTTGATGTGGGTCTGTTCAGAGGGGCGACAGTGCGTACTGAATCGCTTGAGACGATGATCCAGGGCGGTGTCGCCTTTGCTACGCCGGATGGTGATCGCATGGGCACCCCCGCGCGACCGGAGCAGACATTCCCGCTGTTCGACAAGTTCGAAGAGGAATGGCTGACCTGGGCGCCGAAGATTCCGCTCGGCAAGTAGTGTATTGGCGGCTGTGATGCCGCCTTCGCGAGCAGGCTCGCTCCCACAGTGGTCAGCGTCGTTCACATATTTTGTGTACGCCACGGACTAAATGTGGGAGCGAGCCTGCTCGCGAAGAACCTCTCCAAATAAAAAGGCCGCAATCCATTGGATCGCGGCCTTTTTATTACCTTCGATTCAAGTCTCAGACCGCATCCAGCTCCGGCTCATCCGCTTCAACGTTCACAGTCGCCTTCACCTCGTCGTGACGACGAATGTACTTCCAATCATCCTCATCAATGTAGATGCCAGCCGGGCCGCTACCACCTTCCAGGTCGATGGCGACACTGGCGCAGACCTGTGGCTTCACACTGGCCAGGATGGGCACGAAGCCCAGTTGTAGACTGGTCTCCAGCAACGCCGCCTGGTTTTTCTCGTCGATGTCCGCCGCCTCGTCGAGGTAGTACGGCAAGCGCACACGTCCGGCCAGGTCGCGGTCCATCAAGTGCAGCAACAAATACATGTTGGTCAGCGCCTTGATGGTCATGGTGGTGCCGTTGGACGCGGCGCCGTCGATGTCGGTGTGGATAACCGGCGATCCGTTGACCTTGGTGATCTCGAACGCCAGTTCGAACAAGTCCTTGAGGCCGAGCTGGTTGTGGTTTGCCGCCACCAGCCGCGCCAGGTATTCCTTGGCCTCTTCGTTCTTGTTGTCCTGCTCGGCGCTCTGGCTCAGGTCGAAGACGGACAGGGTCTCGCCTTCTTCGTACTGGCCGGCGCTGTGGATGATCTGGTCGATGTGCTTGAGTGCTTCCTTGTTCGGCGCCAGTACGATGCGGAAGCTTTGCAGGTTGGACACCTGACGTTTGTTGATCTCGCGGTTGAACAGCGCCAACTGGTGCTCGAGGCTGTCGTAGTCGCTGCGGATGTTGCGCAGGGTCCGGGCGATGTCGGTAACAGCCGCACGCCGGGCCTTGCCGAGGGTCAGGGCTTCGTCGGTACGGTGTGCGTAGGCGTTGATCAGCAGTTGCAGGCGACGTTCCATATCGTCTTCGCTGTCGAACTTGGCCACGCCCTTGAGGCGCACCTGGGCGTACAGCGCCTCGATCTGGCCATCGGCACGCAACAGGCCTTGCCAGCTGTCCTGATAGTCGTTGAGCAACGGCAGCAGGTTGTCCATCGAATCGTCGACCGGATCCATGAACGGCGTGCCGAACGGCAGATCCGCCGGCAACAACTGACGGCGGCGCAGGGCGTCGTCGAGGGTGCGTTGCTTGGCTTCCATGTCACCGATCTGCCGGCCGACCAGTTGCAGCTTGGCGGACAGTTGCTGGACGCGTTCGGTGAAAGCATCGCTGGAGCGCTTCAATTCGTCCTGGGCGGCTTCCATCTGCGCCAGCTGCTCCAGCTTGTCGCCCTCTTCGGCGCTCAGGGTTTGCGCGCGACGGAAGTCTTCCAAGGCTTTCTGGGCATCCAGCACCTGCTGGTACAGCGCTTCGGTCTGGGTCTTGCTCGCGGCGCGGTCGGCGGCCACGGCTTGCTGGGTTTTCAGTTGCTTGAGTTCTTTTTCCAGACGCTCTTTCTGGTCGCGTAGCGCGGCGCGGTCCGCCAGGGCTTGCAGGGCCGGGGGCTCAATGTGCGAGATGTCGATGGACAGGCCCGGTACTTCGAAGCGCTCGCCTTTGAAACCGTCGAGGATCAGCTCTACGGATTTGACCCAGTCGCCGTTGTCGTCGAGGGTAATGCCGTGCTCGCCCAGCGGCAGGCTGAACAGTGCGCTGTTGAACAGGCGCATCAGGCGCTCGACGTCCTGCTGCGAGAATTCTTCGCGCAGGCGGGCGTAGCTGTTGTTGTCGGCGTGGTCGAGTTGTTGCTTGACCGACTTCAGGCGTTTTTCCAGCTCACGCAGGCGTTCTTCCAGGTCCTCGGCACTGAATTGCCGCGACTGCGCCAAGGCACCTGCCAGCTCATCGTGGGCGTCCTTGGCCGCGAGCAGTTGTTGCTCGAGCACCTTGACGTCTTCGACCAGGGCAAAACGATGCTTGAGCACCGCCAGCTCGCCGAGCCAGCGCTGGATGCCAGTGATTTCCCGCTCCAGGCGCATCAGCTCCTGGGTGCCGCCACGCTGATCGTTCTGCAGGGCGTCCTGCTCGTGGCGATAGTGCTCGGCCTGGATGGTCAGCTCTTCCTTGCGGGCACTGGCGTAGTCCGACCAAGTGCCGAGCAGGGAGTCGAGCAGCGGCGAGAGGCGGTGCAGCTTGCCGCGCAGGATATCGCGCTGTTTCACGCCGTTGGCGAGGGCTTCGACCAGGGGACCGGCTGCCACCAGCGATTGGTAGTCCTGTTCCATGCGTCGTACGTCGCGGAAAGCTTCTTCGCACGCGGCGATGTAGTCGACGCTACCGGAACGCAGGCTGTGCTCGAAGGCGTCGAGGAACAGTTGCTTGAGCTTGGCCGCGGTGATTTCGCGCATGTGCAGCAGGTTGATGAACAGCGCGCGGAAGGTCTTCAGGCTCTGTTCGCTGGTAGAGCGCAGGGGGATCAGTGTCAGGTCCAGCGGGATCGAGGTGTGTCCACCGACCAGCAAGCGCCGCAATTCATCGGGCTTGAGTTCGTAGGCTTTGAGGCCTTCGCGCTCAAGGTTGCTGAACAACTCCTTCTGGCGCAGGCAGGTGTCGTTTTTCTGGTAGTGGGCCAGGTCCAGCCGGCCGGCGTAGGCAAAGAACTGGTGACCGAAGCCGCCACCCGGACCGCGTCCGACCACGCCGATCACGTGGGGGCCATGGGGCAGGTTCACCTCCACCAGGATGTAGCTGGTGTCGGAGGCGAAATAGAAGCGCCGGGATTGCTCCAGGCTGTACTTGCCGAAGCTCATGTCCGACATGCGTGCCAGGATCGGGAACTGCAGCGCATTGATCGAAGCGGATTTACCGAGGTTGTTCGCGCCGTAGACCGACAGCGGCTCTTCCAGCGGGAACAGGCCGAGGGTGTAGCCGGCGGTGTTCAAAAGGGCAAAGCGGCGGATGCCGTAGCGTTCCTTGATCATGCGTCGAGCTCCTGTTCTTCGGCAATGGCGCGGGCCAGGGCGTCTTCTTCGCTTTCATCTGCAAACTCTGCCAAGTCGAGCGGGTCGTCGGTCTGCAGTAGTTTTTCATCGCTGTCTTCATCGATCAGCACCGGAGCCGGCAGCGGCAGTACGCTGTGCAGGCTGGCCGCCAGGTCACGGTCCTGTTGCACCGATAGGCACACATCGAGGAAACGGTGCATCGGCGGCAGGAAACGGTACACGCCGTTTTCTTCGCCGGCGAAGCCGAGTTGGGTCATGCGGCGCATGATTTTTTCTTCCAGCTCATCCTGGGTCTGTACTTCGGCCTGGATGAACAGGTCGCGGTACTTTTCCAGCAGCGATGGCAGTTCATCGCGACCCAGGCTGCCGCCGTCGAGCACGGCGACCGGGTCGCGGCCCTGATCGGCCAGGTGCTCGACAAGGATGAAGGTGAACAGCGCCAGACGCTGCGCGGTCTTATTCACCGCCGCGGCGGCCAGGTCCGGTACGAAATAGTAGAAACCACGGGTGTCGCAGACCAGTTCAAACCCCAGGGCCTTGAACAGCGTGCGGTACTGGTCCTGGAAGTTCGACAGCTGCGCATACAGCTCAGGATCGCGGCGGCTGACGTGGTAGCCCTTGAACAGCTCGCGAAAGATCGGTGCCAGTTGGGACAGTTCGGAAAGATCAAGATGCATGGGGGATGCTCGCAGAATTCTCGGTAGGGTCATCGCCGACCGAGAGCAGGGCGAAGGAGCGCAGGCTGACCTGGTGCTCGTGTGTGTGGTAGTCGCGACGTTCCAGGCGTTCGCGCTTGAAACGTTTTTCCCGGGACAGTCGCGAGAACCAGTACAGCAATTCGTCGGTGGCGCCGTCCGGCTCCTGCTCCAGCAGCCAGGTCATCAGGTCCGGCATCGGCAGGGCGTCTTCGCAGCGTTCGAGCATTTCCCGAACCGTGCGTGGCGCACGTGGAGCTTCGCCTTTCTGGGTTTTGTGGGCCTTGGGGAAGCGCGCCGGTTTCGGTTCGAAGCGGGCCAGGGCATAAACGTAGGCCTCGACCTGGCTGGCGCTGCCGAGGAAGGTGCTTTGCGGGCGTGTGAACAACGGCATTGCCGCCTGCGGCACGGCATCGATGCCTTTTCGGCGAATGGCGGACAGGGCCAGGGCCGCGCCACGGGTGACAGCGTTGTGGCGACGTGCCTCTTCACGCAGCGGCAGCAATAGTTCGCGCGCGTGACGCAGGGTCAACTGGGCGCTGGTCTGCATTTCAAGGATACGCGCGTGAGTGCGCAGCAACATGTCGTCATCGACCAGGTGGCCGAGGCGTTGCTGCTCGGAGAGCATCTTCAGCAGCACGGTTTCAACCTTGCGCACGCCTTGTTCGAAAGCGCCGTCGGCGTTCACCAGATCAATCATCGGCTCGACGTATTCGTCCCAGGTCGCCAGCACTTCAGCGTAACGCTGGCGCAATGGAATCTGTCGGTCGCTGGTTTTCGCCCTTTCGGCGACGGCCACCAGTGCTTGTTCGTCGTTATCGAGTTTTTTCAGTACATCGCGAACTCGCATGTCGAGCAGGCGAAGCTGGCGGGCCAGGTCGTTGCCGTCGCGGATGTCGAAGGCGTCCTGGATGTAGCCGGCCAGGCGCTCGAGATGGCGCAGATAGGCTTCGATTTCCAGGCACAGGCCCAAACGGTGTTCACGGCGCAGGTAGGCGAGGAAGTCGTGAATTTGCGCATTGAGCTCGAAACGGTTCGGGCTTTTCGCCACCGGAACCAGAATATCGAGGCGAATCCACACGTCCAGCAGGCTGGTGATGTCCTGCGGCGTACTGTCGAGTTGCTGGGCGGCCAGTTGCGTGCGCAGTTCGTTGAGGCTCAGGGTGCCTTGGTCGAAATGCTCGCACAGTGGCTCCAGAAGTGCCCAGTGTTCAGCGAGGGCGCGCAAGACGCGCTTGGGTTCGATCATCGGAATGGCCGGCTGGTTGGCGAATAAAAGCCGCGATTGTACTGCATCAGGCACGATGCGATTCACTCTCGGGACGGGCTGTCGCCATTTTTCACAAGTGGAAAGATTATCGGTGCAGTCTATCGATCAACAGCGGGCGATCTTGCGCGAAGGGCGGTAGAATCGGCGCACTTTAGTTATCCACAAGTGGCCGACCTTTGCTTATCGAGTCCCGTCGTCGCGCTTATTTGAACGCCATGCAGGTGGTCAACTGGTTGCCGCGCACCGAATTGCCCTTTGCCGCCCCGTCGCGGCCCGAGCTGCTGGAGCCGCCCGAGGCGCTGGTCGAGGCTCCCGTGGCGCCTGTGCCGGTGGTCGAGACGCCCGTCGTGCCTACGGTAAAACCCGCCGAGCGGGTGAAGGTCGAGGTGCCGCGGCCATCGCTGGCCAGCACGCGCACTGGCGCAAAACCTGCGGCCGAGGAGGCGCCGGTGGTCGCCAGGGTCGCGCCGGTGCCGCCGCCGCGCTTTGCCCTGCAACTGCTGCGAGCCGGCCGCTGCCTGCTGCTGGTGGAGTTACCCACAGGTGAATCCTTCCAGGCACGCGACCCTGCTTATCTGCTGCTCAAGGACATGCTGCGAGCCGCCGGTCTGCCGGACAGCCCGCAGATCATCGGCGAGCCAGTACGCTGGCCGCTGCTGGTGCGTGGGACTATGGACCAGGGCCCGGAGGCCGCCCGTGACTTTGTGCAAGGTTTCCTCTCGGTGCGCATGGAAGAAGTGCCATGCGCCTGCCTTTGGCTGATCGGCCTGCCCGCGGTGCGGTTTGCCGGTGAAGCGGACTCTGATGCGTTCAACCGCGAATTGCAGATTGAGGGCCTGGGCTCGGCGTGGGCGGTACCGGGCCTGGAATTGTTAATGGAAGAGCCACAGCGCAAGGCCGCCGTGTGGCAAGCCATGCGTCGGCTGATGGCGCGTTGGAAAGAATCGAATGAGTGACGCTGTATCGTTCCGCCCGATGACCGAGGCGGACCTGGAAACTGTTCTGAAGATCGAGTATGCGGCCTACAGCCATCCCTGGACCCGCGGGATTTTTCTCGATGGCCTGGGCAAGTATCAGATCTGGCTGATGTTCGAAGGTCAGCAGCAGGTGGGCCATGGGGTGGTGCAGATCATTCTTGACGAGGCGCATCTGCTCAACATCACCGTCAAGCCGGAAAACCAGGGCCGAGGCCTGGGTTTGACCTTGCTGGAACATTTGATGTCGATCGCCTACAAGGCCGATGCCCGGGAATGCTTCCTGGAAGTGCGCGACAGCAATACCGCGGCGTTCAAGCTGTATGAGCGTTACGGTTTCAACGAGATCGGACGTCGACGGGATTACTACCCGGCGGTGGGTGGGCGCGAAGATGCGGTGGTCATGGCCTGTACATTGGTGGATTGATCACCATCGTTTTGGTTTAACGCCGATTCCTGCGTAGTAGCTGCCGTAGGCTCGGGCCGCGTTCGGACGATCTTTGATTTTTAAGATCAAGATCAAAAGATCGTCCGAACGCGGCCCGAGCCTGCGGCAGCTCCTACAGATCAGCGTTTCTTGTCCAGCGGATCGCTCTGCGCCATCTCTGCCTCGTCCAACCCGTTGCCCCCACCAATCTCGTCTTCATCGACAATGCTCAAGTCCCAATCGGCCTGATCACCTTCACCCAATTCCTGGGCATCCCGCGCACCGTCCTCACGGATGAGTGTTTCCGGGGTCAGGTCATCATCGGTCGATTCATGATCATCGGTCGATGCCCCCGTCATGCCGGCTTCACGCACGCGTTCTTCAGGTATCAGCTGCTTGCGTTCCTTGTGTGGCAATTCATCGCCGATTTTTGCGCTGGGTTCTTCCGTGTCGAAATCCAGCTCATGCACCGAGCCCATGCGATCTTCGTTATCATCGATGGGTTCCGGTTGCACCGCATCGTACGGACGTCGTGAATCAGTCATGGCAATTCCTCATACTGTTAGCCTTATAGAGTGGACCCACTGGGTTGCAGGGAATTCCACCGGCATGGAGCGCCATGAACGGGCAGCGGCGGGCATTTGCATAACGCGCGTGACCCCGACGGACGGTTGTCTGTCAAAGCAGCGCACCATTATCGAGGCTTCATTGCATGAACGAATTACAAGATCTGATTGATAACAACGAGCGCTGGGCCGACGCGATCACCAAAGAAGATCCTGACTTCTTCGCCAAGCTGGCTCGTCAACAAACGCCGGAGTACCTGTGGATCGGCTGTTCCGATGCGCGGGTGCCGGCCAACGAGATCGTCGGCATGCTGCCGGGCGATCTGTTCGTGCACCGCAACGTGGCCAACGTGGTGTTGCATACGGATCTCAACTGCCTGTCGGTGATCCAGTACGCGGTCGACGTACTCAAGGTCAAGCATATCCTCGTGACCGGCCACTATGGCTGTGGCGGCGTGCGCGCCTCGATGCAGGACCGTCAGTTCGGCCTGATCGACGGTTGGCTGCGTTCGATTCGCGATCTCTACTACGAGAAACGTGAAGAACTCGCCAAATTGGCCACCGAAGAGGAGCAGGTCGACCGCCTCTGCGAGCTCAACGTGATTCAGCAAGTGGCCAACGTCGCCCATACCAGCATTGTGCAAAATGCCTGGCACCGCGGGCAGAACCTGTCGATTCACGGTTGCATCTACGGCATCAAGGACGGTCGCTGGAAAAGCCTGAACACCACGATCAGCGGTTTCGAGCAATTGCCACCGCAGTATCGACTGCGTCCGGTCGAGAAGTTGTAAGCCTGCGCAGCAGACGCTTTGCCGACGCCAGTGTTGCAAAAACATCTGGTCGTCGGCGCTCTCCGTCAGTTGACTCGTCAGCCTATAGCGCGGGCGCGGGTATCGCCGGGGCTGGCGCTGGCACCTTGAGCAATTTGAGCTGGGCCTTGATCGATGCTGTCGCACATTTGCCCGCGGCCTGTCCCGGGGTCAGCTTGCGGATCGAGGTGTAGAACAGCGCACAGGTTTTATCGGCCTGGGCTACTTGCCATGTCTGGGTGCAGCTTTTCAGCTCGATATCGGGATTGGTGTCCGTTTCACGGCCCATGGCGGCCTGCCAGCAAGCGGCACTCAAATCCTGGCCCATGACTTTCAGGCCCGCAGTATCGGCTTGGGCCTGGGCGTCTTTGCCGGTGTAGCTGGCTGGATCGGCGGCGTACCAGATGTAGCTGGGATGGTTGGCGCCCAATAGCGGTACTTTTACTCCGTCGACCGGGCTGATTGTCACCAGGCTCAACACATTCACGGTTGGCCCGTATTGCTGCTTGATCCAATTGCGCACCGGTGCACCGAAGGCAACCGTTGGCAAGGCCGCGCCGCTGGAATGTACGGTCACCTGCTTGACCATGTTGGTCTGGTAGTCCTTGAAGTAGTCGTAGACGCCTTCCAGATCCTTGCCGGCGTTCGAAGGTGCGGCAATCGGGGCGATATCGATAATGGTTTGGTAGCCCGGTAGCTGCTCGGGCGGGACGCCATTGATGGTCAGCAGCGTGGCCCAGCGATCCGTGGTGGCCGACTTCAGGTAATCCTGGGCCTGGGTCAGCGAATAATCGGGTGGGAAGTGCAGCAGCTCGACGCTTCTGCGGTTTTCCAGGGCCATGCCCAGTGGCAGGAAAAAATGCCAGTTATAGGCCCACTTGCCGTCGGCATTCAGTTTGCTCGCACCGTTGTAGGCCAGCTCGCCGGCGTCAAGCAGTGCTGCCAGGGGTTTTTCATAGCGCCTGGGCACGCCCGTGATTTCGGCATGGAGTTGACCGTTTTCGGTTTTGACCAGGACCTTGGCCTCGCTATAGCCATCGCGCTGCACGCTTTGCGTCAGGTAGTGCTCGACGGTCTGCTCCAGCGTCCAGTTGCGAAAGCAGATCACGTTGCAGTTGTTGGGATAGGCGAACAAACGACTGACGCGTTCGGTGCTGCCCAGCTTCAGGGCGATATCGGCATGAGCAGCGGTGCTCAGGGTGAGGGCCGCGAGAGTGAGGCCTGCGAGTCTTAACATGCTCAGATCCTTTTCAGCGTGGTCGCGATACGAAGATGCACGTCATACTGGATCAACACAATGATGCAGAAAACCAGGCCTCAAGCACTTTTTTTCGAAGCGTGCGATCCGCCCCGCGATCAGTGTTTGCGGGGGAGTGAGGTCAGGCGATCACAACAGGCGTAGCGCCAATTGGCTGCCGGCACGCAAGTACTCGACCTGTGCGGTAACCGCATCCTTGACGATAGCCTCACCGGTATCGCTCAGCCTGGCTTTTTTGGCATCGAGGACGGCGCTTTGCAGTAACTGCATGGCGACATCCATCGCTTTCTGAAAGGCCGTCACATTGTTGTGCTGGCCAAATTCGCGGACAACGGCGTCCATGCGGCGATCGGCATCGTCTCGCAGGGCCCTGTACTCAACCACCGAGACGTTACCGTCCTGGTAAATTTCATTGATCAACTCTTCCAGTGTCTTGGATATCGGTGTCATCGGATCTTCCTTGGGTTTTTGGTGATTGATACTCCGGGACAGGTTAATTCAAGGAAGCTGGTTGCGAGAGTCAGGGCTTGCCGTTGGATTGGGTGGGACAACGCTGCGCGTTTTGTAAGAAAAACGCGCAGTCTCAGGTCGCGCTGACCCTCGCTGTAGCCGCTTCCCTATGGCATCACCGGCGGCGTATACGCCAGCGTCGTTCCGAGTGCCCACAGCAGCACCAGCACCAGTGGTGTGTGTACCAGCAATTGCACGAACGAGAAGCCGATCAGGTCTCGCGCCTTCAATCCCAGCACGCCCAGCAGCGGCAGCATGTAGAACGGGTTGATCAGGTTGGGCAGCGCTTCGGCGGCGTTGTAGATCTGCACGGCCCAGCCCAGGTGGTAGTTCAAGTCGTTCGCCACTTGCATCACATACGGTGCTTCGATGATCCATTTACCGCCGCCGGACGGAATGAAGAAGCCGAGGATCGCCGAGTACACGCCCATCAGCAGGGCATAGGTGTCATGGGAGGCAATGCTCACGAAGAAGGTCGAGATGTGGTGGGCGAGGGTCTGCGCGTCGGCGCCCTTGACCGTGGTCATCAGTGCGGCGATCGAACCGTACAGTGGGAACTGGATCAGCACGCCGGTGGTGGTCGGCACCGCGCGGGCCACCGCGTCGAGGAAGCTGCGCGGGCGCCAGTGCAACAGGGCACCGAGCATGATGAACAGGAAGTTGTAGGTGTTGAGACCGGAAATCGCGCTGATCGCAGGTTTGGTGGAAAACTCATGGAACAGCCACCCAGCCGCCAGCAGCACCAACAGGATGGTCAGCAGCGGGCTGTGTTCCAGCCATTCTCCGGGACGGGTGCGTGGTTGCAGTGGTGGCAGGTTGAAACTCGGGTCGACGCCACAGGCCTGGGCGTCTCGCGCCGTGTGCGGGCCGGGGGCAGTGGCGTAGGCGATGATCAGCGAGATGACGATCAAGGCCAGCAACATGACGCCCGACTGCCAGAGAAAGATCGTTTGGGTGAACGGAATCACCCCGGTAATCGACAGGATCGACGGCGGCAGGCTGGCCGGGTTGGCCTGCAACTGCGCAGCAGACGAAGACAGGCCCAGGGCCCACACCGCGCCCAACCCCAGGTACGCGGCTGCACCCGCGGCGCGATAGTCCATCTTAAGGTCGGTACGGCGGGCAAGGGCGCGCACCAGCAAGCCGCCAAACACCAGTGACAAACCCCAGTTAAGCAGCGACGCGACCATGGAAATCAGGGCCACCCAGGCCACCGCGGAGCGCCCGTTTTTCGGCAACTTCGCCAGGCGATCGATCAGCTTCACCGCCGGTGGCGAGCTGGCGACCACATAACCGCCGATCACCACGAACGCCATTTGCATGGTGAACGGGATCAGGCTCCAGAAGCCGTCACCAAAGGCCATGGCCGCATCAGTCGGCTTGGCGCCCATGGCCATGGTGGCCACGGCGACAATGATCACCGCCAGGGCGGCAAATACCCAGGAGTCGGGGAACCAGCGTTCGGCAAAGCTTGAACAGCGCAGGGCAAAGCGGGCGGAGCGGGTATCTTCGATATCAGCGGCCACGGGACTACCTCGAATTATTATGTTTGTTGTGGTCTTCGGGGCAGCATAGGCCCCTCTGGACAGACGCCAACCTTAATTCAAACGAGTGTTTTTTGCGGCGCTGATTTAGGCCTATGGGACTTTGGTCTAACGGGTTGTCCGTCGGCGCGTTTGCGTAGACCATGGGCGCCTTGGTTTTTGCCTGTGCCAGAGTTCTTTTCATGACTGCCAATATAGATCCACGTCCGCTGCCATTCAGCCGCTCGGACTACAAGACCCTGGGGCTCGCGGCTCTCGGTGGCGCGCTGGAAATCTACGACTTCATCATCTTCGTATTTTTCGCCCTGACCTTAAGCCAGCTGTTTTTCCCGCCCGAAATGCCTGAGTGGCTGCGGCTTCTGCAAAGCTTTGGCATCTTCGTCACCGGGTACCTGGCGCGGCCCCTGGGTGGGATCCTGATGGCGCATTTCGCCGACAGTCTGGGTCGCAAGAAGGTGTTCAGCCTGAGCATCCTGATGATGGCGCTGCCGTGCCTGCTGATCGGAATCATGCCGACCTACGCGCAGATCGGCTATTTCGCGCCACTGCTGCTGTTGGCCCTGCGCGTCCTCCAGGGCGCGGCGGTGGGTGGCGAGGTGCCGAGCGCCTGGGTATTCGTAGCGGAACACGCGCCAGTCGGCCATCGCGGCTACGCCCTGGGCTTCCTGCAGGCGGGGCTGACCTTTGGTTATTTGCTTGGCGCCCTGACGGCAACCTTCCTGGCGCAGACTTTTACTCCAGCGGAAATCCTCGATCACGCCTGGCGTTATCCTTTCCTGCTGGGCGGGGTGTTTGGCGTGATTGGCGTCTGGTTGCGGCGCTGGCTCAGCGAAACGCCGGTGTTCATGGCCATGCAAGCCCGGCGCGAGGCAGCCATCGAGTTGCCGTTACGGGCAGTCCTGCGTGAACATCGCCTGGCCCTGCTGCCCGCGATGATTCTCACCTGCGTGCTGACATCAGCGGTGGTGGTGTTCGTGGTCATCACCCCGACCATGATGCAAAAAACCTTCGGCATGACCGCCAGCCACACCTTCGCCCTGAGCGCATTGGGCATCGTGTTCCTGAACATTGGCTGCGTGCTCGCCGGTCTGCTGGTCGATCGCATCGGCGCCTGGCGTACCGTCATGCTTTATAGCCTGTTGCTGCCACTGGGTATCGGCGTGCTCTACACCTGCCTGATCAGCGGTGGCAACTGGGTCGGCCTGGCCTACGCGGTGGCTGGACTGAGTTGCGGAGTAGTGGGCGCGGTGCCATCGGTGATGGTCAGCCTGTTCCCGGCGCGGATTCGCGTCTCGGGTATTTCCTTCACCTACAACATCGCCTACGCCGCCTGGGCGAGCATCACGCCCTTGCTGTTGATCGGCCTGATGCCATGGAGCCCCTGGATCTGCGTGATTTTTTGCGCGGTGATGGGGGCGGTGGGTGTGGGCAGTGCGGCGTATTTCGGCTCGCGGGCACCGGGAGTCGCCGGTTGCCCAGCCGCCGGTACAGCGTGATAGGCAGGGACGATTGGCGCGGTTTCATTATATTTGTAGGACAATCCTCAAGCGCTCTTCAGAAAATCCCTGCAAGGCCGATGGCTAGGCTCTAAGTCGCTTTCTATTCCAGTCCATCGGTGCGTCCCATGTTCAATAAACGCTTGAAGCAGGAGCTGTCGGCTCTTCGCGAAGAACTCTCCAGCCTGCAGCAAGTGAAGGAAAGCCTGGAAAGCGAGATGCTCGTGCTGACCCTCGATATTGACGGGAGGGTGCAGTCGGTCAACCAGAACTTCCTCGGCGAGATGCACTACAAGAGCAACGAGCTGATCGGCCGGCACATCGAAGAGATCGTTCCGGATCATGTGAAAAACGACGAATTCCAGCTACGTTTCAAGACCGCACTGAGTCGGGGCGAGCACTTTGCCGGTGCCGTGCGTCTGTTGCGTGGCACTGGCCAGGAAGCCTGGTTGCGTTCAATTGTGCAGCCCGTGCGCACGGCAGACGGGCGGATCAAGCATTTTTCGATTTTCTCCAGCGACCTGACCCGCACCATCGAGGCCTCCCGTGAGCATGAAAACCTGATCGGTGCACTGGTGCGTTCGACAGCGGTGATCGAGTTCGACCTCAATGGCAATGTGCTGACCGCCAACGAGCGCTTTCTCAGTGGCATGGGCTACAGCCTGGCGCAGATCAAGGGCAAGCATCACCGTACTTTTTGCTTTCCCGAGGACTACAACAGCGCCGAATACCAGGCGTTCTGGCGCCGTCTGAACACCGGAGAGTTCGTGGCCGAACGTTTCAAGCGCGTCGACAGCCACGGTCGTACAGTCTGGCTGGAGGCCTCCTACAACCCGGTGACCGATGCCAACAATAAACTCTACAAAGTGGTGAAATTCGCCACGGTGATCACCGATCAGGTCAACCAGGAGCAAGCGGTGGCCGAAGCGGCCAACATTGCCTACGGCACCTCGCAGCAAACCGATCAAAGCGCCCAGCGCGGCAACGCCGTGGTGACGCAGGCGGTGGATGTGATGCGTGACCTGGCCAGGCACATGCAAACCGCTGTCGATGGCATCGAAGCCTTGAATGAGCAATCACTGGTAATTGGCACCATCGTCAAGACCATCAGCGGGATTGCCGAACAAACCAACCTGCTGGCGCTCAATGCGGCCATCGAAGCGGCCCGTGCCGGTGAGCAGGGACGAGGTTTTGCCGTGGTGGCGGACGAGGTTCGGCAACTGGCTTCGCGCACCAGCCAGGCCACCGACGAGATTGTCCTCGTGGTGCGGCAAAACCAGGACATGGCGCGCAACGCCGTGGCCCTGATGGCCGACGGCAAGCTCCAGGCGGAACAGGGTCTGGCGCTGGCGGCGGAAGCAGGCTCGGTGATCGTCGAGATCCAGGATGGCGCGCAGAAAGTGGTCAATGCAGTGGGGCAGTTTGCCAATCAGTTGGCGAGCTGACTCCCTGCGAGCCGCTGGACGGCAGGACCTTGCAGTCGTAACGTGGCGGCTACCCAGGTTGCAAGCCATCCACGATGAGGTCAGGCAATGAGTAAACTGCGTGTGGGCGTTATTTTCGGGGGCCGCTCGACCGAGCACGAGGTGTCGCTGCAGTCGGCGAAAAACATTGTCGATGCACTGGATCGCTCGCGCTTCGAGCCGGTGTTGATCGGCATCGACAAGCAAGGCCATTGGCACCTCAACGACCCCTCGAACTTCCTGCTGAACCAGGAAAATCCGGCCCTGATCGCGCTCAATCAATCCAATCGCGAATTGGCCGTGGTTCCAGGCAAGGCCCACCAGCAATTGGTGGAAACCGCCGGTGCCGATCTGTTGGGTCACGTCGACGTGATATTCCCCATCGTCCACGGCACCCTTGGCGAAGACGGTTGCCTGCAGGGATTGCTGCGCATGGCCGACTTGCCGTTTGTCGGTTCCGATGTGCTGGGTTCGGCGGTCTGCATGGACAAGGACATCAGCAAGCGCCTGTTGCGTGATGCCGGCCTGGCCGTCACGCCGTTCGTCACCCTGACCCGCGCCAGCGCCGCGCGCACAGGCTTTGCCGAGGTCAGCGGCAAGCTCGGCCTGCCGCTGTTCGTCAAGCCGGCCAACCAGGGTTCTTCCGTCGGTGTGAGCAAGGTGAGCGACGAAGCCGAATATGCGGCGGCAGTCGAGCTGGCTTTGAGCTTCGATGAAAAAGTGCTGATCGAGTCGGCGGTCAAGGGCCGAGAGATCGAATGTGCGGTGCTTGGCAACGAAGACGCCATCGCCAGCGGCTGTGGCGAGATCGTGGTGCACAGTGGCTTCTATTCCTACGACAGCAAGTACATCGACGACAAAGCTGCTGAAGTCGTGGTGCCGACCAATATCAGCGTCGAGTCCAGCGAACGCATTCGCGCGATGGCGGTCGAGGCGTTCCAGCTGCTCGGCTGTTCCGGGCTGGCGCGCGTCGATGTATTTTTGACTGACAGTGGCGAAGTCCTGATCAATGAAATCAACTCCCTGCCAGGCTTCACCCGCATCAGCATGTACCCGAAACTGTGGCAGGCAGCGGGGATGACCTACAGTGAACTGGTCACGCGGCTGATCGAATTGGCGCTGGAAAAACACCAGGCTCGACGGGCGTTGAAAATCAGTCGTTGAGGAAAATGGGCCTGCCTTCGCCCAGGCAGGCCCCTTCACGCTGCAAGCGACTCAATCCCCCAACGTTTCCCCCTCCCGCCGAGGATCAGCCCCACCGGCCAGCGACGCCTTCCCCTGTGCATCCTTGACCCGGACAATCGCCTGGGTGCCGCTGGTCATGTCGATTTCGTTGACGCGGTGGCCCTTGTCCTTGAGTGCTTGGATTAGCGCCGGGCTGAACTGGCCGCTCTCCAGTTCGGTCGGGCCATTTCGGCTGCCGAAGTTGGGCAGGTTGATGGCTGCCTGTGTATCGAGGTTCCAGTCGAGCAGGCCGACGGTGGTTTTGGCCACGTATTCGATGATTTGTGAGCCGCCGGGAGAGCCGAGGCTGGCGACGAATTCGCCACTCTGGCGGTCGAAGATCAGCGTTGGGGCCATGGACGAGCGCGGACGCTTGCCGGGTTCGACGCGGTTGGCGACTTTCTGGCCGTTCTCTTCGGGAATGAACGAGAAGTCGGTCATCTCGTTGTTGAGCAGGAAGCCCTGGACCATCACATGCGAGCCGAAAGCGGATTCGATGGTGGTGGTCATCGACACCGCGCCGCCCTGGTCATCGACCGCCACCACTTGCGAGGTGGAGATGCGCAGGGGGGAGCGGTCTGGCGCGTAGGCGACCTGGATGCCCGGTGGCGTGCCGGGCTTGGCCGTGTCCATGCTGTGCTCGCCGACCAGCGCCGCCCGGCTGGCCAGGTAAGCCGGGTCGATCAAGCCCTTGACGGGCACTGGCACGAAGTCCGAGTCGGCCACGTACTGCGCGCGATCGGCATAGGCCAGGCGCTCGACTTCGCTGATCAGGTGCACGGCCTCGGCGGTTGGTTCGAGGCCAGCGGCTGTGCTGGCTTTCACCGGTTGCATCGGCGCCAGGGCCCAACGCTTGTCGCTTGTCTCCAGGGCTTGCAGCGTGCCGAGGATCTGCGCCATGGCGATCCCGCCCGATGAGGGGGGCGGCATGCCACAGACCTGCCAGCGCTTGTAGTCGGTGCACAAAGGCGCGCGTTCCTTGGCGCTGTAGTTGACCAGGTCGCTCAGCGACAGGCTGCCCGGGTTGGCGTGACCCTGGACCTTGGCCACGATCTCTTGTGCGATAGGCCCTTTGTACAAGGCATCCGGTCCTTCCTTGGCGATGCGTTGCAAGGCGGCAGCCAAGGGCGGATTCTTCAACAGGGTGCCGCTGGCTTTCGGGCTGCCATCGGCATTCAGGAAGTAGGCCGTCATTTCCGCAGAGCGCTTTATGGACGAATCCGCAGCGATCAACCGATGCAGGCGAGGCGAGATGACAAAGCCTTGATCGGCCAATTCGATGGCGGGCTCGAACAGCTGCGCCCATGGCAAACGACCGTGTTTGCGATGGGCCAGCTCAAGGGCTCGCAACACCCCGGGAGTTCCCACCGAGCGCCCGCCAATCTGTGCCTGGGTGAAGGGCATCGGCTGGCCATCGGCCTGCAGGAACAGTTTCTCGGTGGCACCGGCCGGTGCGGTTTCGCGCCCGTCGTAGGCGCGCACGGATTGGCCATCCCAGAGCACGATCAACGCGCCGCCACCGATGCCCGAGGACTGCGGTTCGACCAGCGTCAGAACCGCTTGCATGGCAATGGCGGCATCGATGGCCGAACCGCCCCGACGCAGCATCTCGCGCCCGGCTTCGGCGGCCAATGGGTTGGCGGCTGCGGCCATGTGGCGTGAAGCGTGTCGGGTCTGCAGGTCGGTACGATAACCGGACGCGTTTTCCGGTGCCGTGGGCAGCGTCGGGGCGGACGCGTTGTGGCAGGCACCAAGGGTCAGCGCGGTGATGATCAGCGCCAGGGCTGGCAGGCGCGCGCGACTCGAATGGGAGGCTGGGAACATGGAGGCACTCCGTCCGTGGGATAAATATACCGGGGACTGTATCGGTGACCTCGCAGTGACGCAAACCAGGTCCCGTGGTCGCTCTTCATCAATCGACGGATTTTCTGTAGGGTCATTGCCAGCGATCACCCCACAAGACCCACAAGAGGCAGCCATGCACAGCGAGTTTCCAGCCCAGCCCAGCTACCGTTCCCAGCGCGAACAATTCCTGGCGGCGGCAACCGCGGCCGGTGCGACGCTGAGCGAGTATCCCCATCCTCTCAAGGGGCCATCAGGCGAGGCCTTGGGCACCGATGTAGCGGTACTCGGCGATCCTGGCGCTAAACGCCTGCTGATCGCGCTGAGCGGTACTCACGGGGTCGAGGGCTTCTATGGCTCGGGTTGCCAGATCAAGTGGCTGCAGGAGCTCGGTAAGCGCTCATTGCCTACGGATGTCGCCGTGGTGATGATTCATGCGATCAATCCCTGGGGCATGGCGTGGCTGCGTCGGGTCAATGAAGACAACATCGACCTGAACCGCAATCACCTGGACTTCGATCGTGCGCTGCCGGATAACCAGGCTTATGACGCGCTGCATGAAATTTATGCCTGCACGCAGTTGCGCGGGCCTGAGCGAGATCGGGCCGATGCCTTGCTGGATGAGCAAATCCGCCTCCACGGATGGCCCGCGGTCATGTCGATTGTCGAAGGTGGCCAGCATGCGCACCCGGACGGATTGTTCTACGGTGGGGTGGCCCCCAGTTGGTCGAATCGCACATTGCAGCAGATTATGCAAAAGCACGTGGCCCATGCTGACGTCGCCCTGTGTTTCGACTTGCACACCGGGGCCGGGGAGTATGGGCATCCGATGTTGTTGACGATCACCGAAGCGGCTTATCCGGCGCTGGCCGATGCCCAGGCAATTTACGGTCCGTGGCTCTACACGTTGCACACCGGCGCCGACACCCTGAGCGAAACCGGTGTTGCAGCCACTGCGACCGGCTACACCTCGCAGGCGTTGCTCAATGCGCTGCCGCAGGTGCGGTTGATGCCGTTCGTGATCGAGTGCGGGACTTATCCGGGGCCGGACGTCCATCGACATCTGCGCGATGACCACTGGTTGCATCTGCACGGTAATGTCCACGATGCGCAGGGGCGAGAGATCAAGTTGAATCTGCTTGAACAGTTCTATCCGGCCGATAGCGATTGGCAGGCCATGGTCTGGCTGCGTACCTGGCAGATCTGGGAGCGGGCGTTGTCGGCGCTACCGGCGATTCGTTGCTGATGATGACGATGATGGTGTAGGAGCGAGCATGCTCGCGATGGACTCAAATGCACCGCGGGGGAACCTGACTCCCCGCGTTATCGTTCAAGTCCATCGCGAGCATGCTCGCTCCTACAAAGGAGCAGCCATTTTCTTGAGGCATAAAAAAACGGCTTACCTTTCGGTAAGCCGTTTTTAGCACTTGGTGGCTACACAGGGACTTGAACCCCGGACCCCAGCATTATGAATGCTATGCTCTAACCAACTGAGCTATGTAGCCAAGATGGCGCGCATTATTCACCGGTAATGCAGATGCGTCAAGCGTAAATTTAAAATATTTCTCTACACTTTCAACCGCTTATCTTCCTGAGCCGAAAAAACGGGGCGGAGGAGGGTATCGATCGAGTGGAAATCTGCCCAATACCGAGGTCGTTAGCAGGCTAAGGGGATGGCGCTGCCGCAACGAAAAATGGCACATTGACGCACCTGCCCGTGTGCACCCCTCTGTTTTTCGGAAATTTCATGGCTATCAGCAACGTTCAGCCCGCCACTGCGGCGGCGTCCGCGCCTTCACAAAGCAGCCCTCTGGTCATGCGCATCATCGGCGCGGTGGCACTGGCGCACCTGATCAACGACCTGATTCAATCGGTGCTGCCGTCGATCTACCCGATGCTCAAGGCCAACTATGGCCTGACGTTCACCCAGGTCGGCCTGATCACCCTGACCTTCCAGCTGACCGCTTCGCTGCTGCAACCCTGGGTCGGCTACCACACTGACCGCCATCCCAAGCCCTGGCTGTTGCCAGCCGGTACGGTCTGCACTTTGATCGGCATCGTGATGATGTCGGTGGTCGGCAGCTTCCCGCTGATTCTGCTGGCGGCGGGCTTGATCGGCATTGGCTCCTCGACCTTTCACCCGGAAGCTTCTCGCGTGGCGCGGCTGGCCTCGGGGGGGCGGTTTGGCCTGGCACAATCGACCTTCCAGGTCGGGGGCAACGCGGGCTCGGCGTTCGGTCCGTTGCTGGCGGCGGCGATCATCATCCCTTACGGCCAAGGGAATGTGGCCTGGTTCGGCTTGTTCGCGGTGTTTGCACTGTTCGTGCTGTACCGGATCAGTCGCTGGTACGCCAACCACTTGAACCTGTTCAAGCTCAAGCAGGGCCAGGCAGCGACCCACGGCCTGTCCAAGGGGCGGGTGACCAGCGCGCTGGTGGTGCTCGGGCTGCTGGTGTTCTCCAAATACTTCTACATGTCCAGCCTCACCAGTTATTTCACCTTCTACCTGATAGAGAAGTTCGACCTGTCGGTGGCCAGTTCGCAGCTGCACCTGTTCCTGTTTCTCGGTGCGGTGGCCGCGGGGACCTTCTTCGGCGGGCCCATCGGCGACAAAATCGGGCGCAAGGCGGTGATCTGGTTCTCGATCCTGGGCGTTGCGCCGTTCACATTGCTGCTGCCGCATATGGACCTGTTCTGGACCACTGTCCTGAGTGTAGTCATCGGCTTCATCCTCGCCTCAGCCTTCTCGGCCATCGTGGTGTACGCCCAGGAACTGGTGCCAGGCAATGTCGGGATGATTGCCGGGGTGTTCTTCGGCCTGATGTTTGGCTTCGGTGGGATTGGCGCGGCACTGCTGGGCCACCTGGCGGACATTCATGGCATCGAATACGTGTACTTCCTGTGTTCGTTCCTGCCGTTGTTGGGCGTATTGGCGATTTTCCTACCACGCACCAAAAAGGCCTGATCACCTGCCACTAAGCCGTTAGCGCGAGCTTGCACAAGACTTCCGGCTGAAAAGCCGGATAATGGCGGCCATTCGTTTGCTCGCTATTGTGGTATCCCGCATGGAAATCAAGGTCAATTTTCTCGACAACCTTCGACTTGAAGCCAAGTTCGATGACTTCACCGTGGTGGCCGACCAGCCTATCCGCTATAAGGGCGATGGCTCGGCACCGGGTCCGTTCGACTACTTCCTGGCTTCGTCGGCGTTGTGTGCGGCTTACTTTGTGAAGTTGTACTGCGACACTCGCAATATCCCTACCGAAAACATCCGACTGTCGCAGAACAACATCGTCGACCCGGAAAACCGCTACAACCAGATTTTCAAGATTCAGGTCGAGTTGCCGGCAGATATCTCCGACAAAGACCGTCAGGGCATCTTGCGCTCCATCGACCGCTGCACCGTGAAAAAGGTGGTGCAGGCCGGGCCTGAGTTCGTGATTGAAGAGGTGGAGAACCTGGATGCCGATGCCCAGGCGTTGCTGATGCCTGCTGCCATTTCAGGTTCAGGGGCGGGCACCTACATCGTGGGCAAGGACCTGCCGCTGGAACAGACCATCGCCAACATGTCGGGCATTCTGGCCGACCTGGGCATGAAGATCGAAATCGCTTCGTGGCGCAATATCGTACCCAATGTGTGGTCGTTGCATATCCGCGATGCGCACTCGCCTATGTGCTTTACCAATGGCAAGGGCGCGACCAAAGAGGGCGCGTTGGCGTCGGCCTTGGGCGAGTTCATCGAGCGGTTGAACTGTAACTTCTTCTACAACGATCAGTTCTGGGGAGAGGACATCGCCAATGCGGCGTTTGTACACTACCCGAACGAACGCTGGTTCCAGCCTGGCCCTAAAGATGAACTGCCGCCGGAGATTCTCGACGCCTACTGCCTGCGGGTTTACAACCGCGATGGCGAGTTGCGTGGCTCGCATCTGATCGACACCAACTCGGGCAACGAAGAGCGCGGCATCTGTTCGCTGCCGTATGTACGCCAGTCAGACGGCGAGGTGGTGTATTTCCCCTCCAATCTGATCGAAAACCTGTACCTGAGCAATGGCATGAGCGCCGGTAATACGCTGGCCGAAGCGCAGGTGCAGTGCTTGTCGGAAATCTTCGAGCGCGCGGTAAAGCGCGAAATCATCGAAGGTGAATTTGCCCTGCCGGATGTGCCGGCCGACGTGCTGGCGAAATACCCCGCGATACTGGCCGGTATCCAGGCGCTGGAAGAGCAGGGGTTCCCTGTGTTGGTGAAGGATGCGTCCCTGGGGGGCGAGTTCCCGGTAATGTGCGTCACCTTGATGAACCCGCGTACCGGTGGTGTATTCGCCTCGTTCGGCGCGCACCCGAGCCTGGAAGTGGCGCTGGAACGCAGCCTGACGGAGTTGTTGCAGGGCCGCAGCTTCGAAGGCCTCAATGACTTGCCCCTGCCGACCTTTGAAGGCCATGCGGTGACTGAGCCTAACAACTTCGTCGAGCACTTCATTGATTCGAGCGGCGTGGTGTCGTGGCGCTTCTTCAGTGCCCAGTCCGATTACGAATTCGTGGAGTGGGACTTCTCCGGCCAGGGTGAAAACTCCAATGCCGAGGAAGCCGCGACCTTGTTCGGCATTCTCGAAGGCATGGGCAAAGAAGTGTACATGGCGGTGTATGAGCACATCGGCGCGACGGCCTGCCGCATTCTGGTGCCGGACTACTCGGAAATTTATCCGGTTGACGACCTGATCTGGGATAACACCAACAAAGCGCTGTTTTTCCGCGAGGACATCCTCAATCTGCACAGCCTGGACAAGGCCGGCCTGAAGTCACTGCTCAAGCGTCTGGAAGACAGCGAGCTGGATGACTACACCGACATCACCACCTTGATCGGCATCGAATTCGACGACAATACCGTCTGGGGTCAGTTGACGATCCTGGAGTTGAAGTTGTTGCTCAATCTCGTCTTGCAGAAATTTGAAGAGGCCAAGGAGCTGGTGGAAATGTTCCTCCAGTACAACGACAACACGGTCGAGCGCGGCTTGTTCTACCAGGCCGTGAACGTGGTGCTGGAGATGGAACTGGACGAGGACCTGGAGCTGGCCGATTACGAGGCCAACTTCCGCCGGATGTTCGGCAACGAGCGCATGGACGCCGCGATCGGCTCCGTGAACGGCAGCGTGCGCTTCTTCGGCTTGACGCCTACCAGCATGAAGCTGGAGGGCCTCGACAGGCATCTGCGACTGATCGAGAGCTACAAGAAACTGCACGCGGCGCGCGCGAAGGTGACGGGCTAACCCCGTTTAAAGCGCCCACAAAAAAAGCACCCCAGGGTGCTTTTTTTGTTAATGGTTGCGAACGTCAGACGTTGAAGCGGAAGTGCATCACGTCGCCGTCCTTGACGATGTAATCCTTGCCTTCCAGGCGCCATTTGCCTGCTTCCTTGGTACCGGCTTCACCCTTGTACTGGATGAAGTCGTTGTAGGCGATCACTTCGGCGCGGATGAAGCCCTTTTCGAAGTCGGTATGGATCACGCCTGCAGCTTGTGGTGCGGTGGCACCGACTCGCACGGTCCAGGCGCGGACTTCTTCGACACCGGCGGTGAAGTAAGTCTGCAGGTGCAGCATTTCGTAGCCGGCGCGGATCACGCGGTTCAGGCCAGGCTCTTCGAGACCCAGGGCTTCGAGGAACATGTCTTTCTCTTCACCGTCATCGAGCTCGGCGATTTCCGCTTCGATCTTGTTGCACACCGGAACAACCATGGCGCCTTCTTCTTCGGCGATGGCCTTGACCACGTCCAGGTGCGGGTTGTTCTCGAAACCGTCTTCAGCGACGTTGGCGATGTACATGACCGGCTTGGTGGTCAGCAGGTGGAAGCCCTTGATCACCGCCTTCTCGTCGGTGCCCATGTTCTTCATCAGGCTGCGCGCCGGCTTGCCTTCGGTGAAGTGAGCGATCAGTTGCTCCAGCAGGCCTTTCTGGACCACTGCGTCCTTGTCGCCGCCCTTGGCGTTGCGCGCGACTTTCTGCAGTTGCTTCTCGCAGCTGTCGAGGTCGGCGAAGATCAGTTCCAGGTCGATGATTTCGATATCGCGTTTCGGGTCGACGCTGTTGGAGACGTGAATCACGTTCTCGTCTTCGAAGCAGCGGACCACGTGGGCGATGGCATCGGTTTCACGGATGTTGGCCAAAAACTTGTTGCCCAGGCCTTCACCTTTCGACGCGCCGGCCACGAGACCTGCGATGTCGACGAATTCCATGGTGGTCGGCAGGATGCGCTTTGGATTGACGATTTCCGCCAGGGCCTGCAGGCGCGGATCCGGCATCGGCACGATACCGCTGTTGGGCTCGATGGTGCAGAAGGGGAAGTTCTCGGCCGCGATACCGGATTTGGTCAGGGCGTTGAACAGGGTGGACTTGCCGACGTTAGGCAGGCCGACGATGCCGCAATTGAATCCCATGGTGTTTCCCCTCGGGTAAAAGTCAGGCCTTCTGGCTGTGCAGGTTTTTCATCGCGCGGTTCCATTCACCGGCGAGGATATCCGGCAGCACGCCGAGGGCAAAGTCGATGCTGGCATCGAGTTTTTCCTGTTCGGCGCGTGGCGCACGACCCAGGACGAAATTTGAAACCATGCTGGCGACGCCCGGGTGACCGATGCCAAGCCGCAGGCGGTGGAAAGTGTTCTGATTGCCCAGTTGCGCAATGATGTCGCGCAAACCGTTATGACCGCCATGGCCGCCGCCCACTTTGAGTTTGGCAACGCCCGGAGGCAGATCGAGTTCGTCGTGTGCCACGAGGATTTCTTCAGGCTTGATGCGGAAGAAACCTGCAAGGGCCGCCACGGCCTGGCCGCTACGGTTCATGTACGTGGTGGGAATCAGCAGACGAACATCCTGACCCTGATGCGAAAAGCGCCCGGTCAGGCCGAAATATTTGCGGTCCGCCACAAGGTTCACACCTTGTGCGTTCGCGATGCGCTCAACAAAAAGGGCCCCTGCGTTATGCCGGGTCTGTTCGTATTCAGCGCCTGGATTTCCCAAGCCAACGATCAGTTTAATGGCAGTCACGATAGGGGCCCTTCATTGGAGTGGTGGATAACATCGCCGCAATCAGGGAGTGCGGCGAAAGTGGACGAAAAATGCTCATTTACCATGATGTAAACTCCGCGTTCTCGCCCGCTTTCTCGCTACGCTCTAGTCCGCGATGTTTCCGGTCACTCCGGCAACGCAGAGTAAATTACTCTGCAGCGCCTTCTGCAGCTTCTGGAGCAACACGTGGAGCGTGGACGTTGGCAACAGCCTTGTCATCGCCGTGTGCCAGAGCAACAAACTCAACGCCTTTAGGGGCTTTGAGGTCGGACAGGTGAATGATCGAACCGATTTCAGCGTCAGCCAGGTCGACTTCGATGAACTCAGGCAGATCTTTCGGCAGGCAGGAAACTTCAATCTCGGCAACAACGTGCGAGATTTCGCCGCCTTTCTTGGTCGGTGCTTCTTCGTTGATGAAGTGCACTGGAACGATAGCGGTCAGCTTCTGGCCGGCAACTACGCGTACGAAGTCAGCGTGCATCACGTGGCCTTTGGCCGGGTGACGTTGCAGAGCTTTGATTACGACGTTTTGCTTGGTGCCACCAACGTTCAGCTCGATGATGTGGCTGTAAGCCGCTTCGTTTTCGAGCAGTTTGGCAACTTCTTTGGCCAGCATGCTGATGGATTCAGGGGCTTTGTCGCCACCGTAAACTACAGCTGGAACCAGGCTTGCGAGACGACGCAGGCGGCGGCTCGCACCTTTCCCCAGGTCGGAACGCACTTCAGCATTCAGAGTAAAATCGTTCATGTTGTATCTCCAAAATAACCACACTCGCCCCAGCGTTTGCGACCAGCGCTAAAGGCGATATGGGCAAAAAAGCCCCGCCCCGACAGGAATGCCGGGGCGGGGCGCTTTTCGTCAACGAGACATTTCGAGAAGGGCAGGGCCCTTAGCGGAACATCGCGCTGATCGATTCTTCATTGCTGATGCGGCGAACCGCCTCGGCAACTACCGGTGCGATATCCAGTTGGCGGATACGCGCACAGGCTTGTGCTGCAGCGGACAGCGGGATGGTGTTAGTCACCACCAGCTCGTCCAGCACGGAATTTTCGATGTTTTCGATCGCCCGACCGGACAACACAGGGTGCGTGCAGTAGGCGAAAACCTTGGCAGCGCCATGCTCTTTCAAGGCCTTGGCCGCGTGGCACAGGGTGCCGGCGGTATCGACCATGTCATCGACCAGAATACAGGTACGCCCTTCGACATCACCGATGATATGCATCACTTCAGAGTGATTGGCTTTCTCACGGCGTTTGTCGATGATCCCGAGATCCACGCCCAGGGATTTGGCAACGGCACGTGCACGCACGACACCACCAATGTCCGGGGATACGATCATCAGGTTTTCGAAGCGCTGATCTTCAATGTCATCCACCAGAACCGGGGAGCCGTAGATGTTATCTACCGGAATATCGAAGAAACCCTGGATTTGGTCAGCATGCAGATCAACCGTGAGAACACGGTCGATGCCGACTACGGTAAGCATGTCAGCCACGACTTTCGCGCTGATAGCTACACGTGCGGAACGCGGACGGCGATCCTGGCGGGCATAACCAAAGTAAGGAATAACAGCAGTGATACGAGTAGCCGAGGAGCGGCGGAAGGCATCAGCCATCACTACCAGTTCCATCAGGTTATCGTTGGTCGGAGCGCAAGTCGGCTGAATAATGAAGACATCTTTACCGCGGACGTTTTCATTGATCTCGGCTGTAATTTCGCCGTCGGAGAATTTACCGACAGAGATGTCACCGAGAGGGATATGCAGCTGACGTACGACACGCCGAGCCAGATCGGGGTTAGCATTCCCCGTAAAGACCATCATCTTGGACACGCGCAGTACCTAGAGGCTGAGGGTAACCTGGATGAGTATAGAAAATGGCAGGGGCGGCTGGATTCGAACCAACGCATGGCAGGATCAAAACCTGCTGCCTTACCGCTTGGCGACGCCCCTGTATCTGTTGCAACGATTACCCAGTAATCGGTTCCTTTAGAGCAGACTTTGCAGCTTGCGATGCAACATCGAGATGTTGCTTCCTTTTGCTACAAACCCTGTAAGGGTCTCTGTAAGAAGGGCCGAGACTTTATCAGCTTCAGCTTTGCTTGGGAAGCCCCCAAACACACAACTTCCAGTTCCGGTGAGTTTTGCTTCGGTAAAATTACCTAACAAATTCAATGCGTTACGTACCTCTGGATAACGCCTTGCTACCACCGGCAAGCAGTCATTTCGACTGTTTCCCTTGGGAACGGGGCGCACTTTAATGGGAGGAGTGTTACGTGTCAACAACGGATCTGAAAAAATTTCTGCCGTACTTACAGAGACTTGCGGCACCAGCACGAGATACCAGGGTTCCTCCGGGTCGACAGGGGTCAGTTTCTCGCCCACGCCCTCGGCGAAAGCCGCATGGCCGCGCACGAAAACCGGGACATCGGCGCCCAGCGTCAAGCCCAGCGCGGCCAGCCGATCCTCGTCCCAACCCAGTTGCCAGAGGTGATTGAGGCCGAGCAGGGTGGTGGCGGCATTCGAACTGCCGCCGCCGATGCCGCCGCCCATGGGCAGGACTTTATCGATCCAGATATCAATACCGAGCGAGCAGCCGGATTGCGCCTGAAGTTTTTTCGCGGCCTTGACGATCAAGTTACTGTCGTGGGGGACGCCTTCGAACTCGGTGTGCAGGCAAATGACACCGTCGTCGCGCACGGCAAAGGTGATTTCGTCGCCGTAGTCGAGAAATTGAAACAGCGTCTGTAGCTCATGGTAGCCGTCTTCGCGGCGACCCAGAATGTGCAGCATCAAATTGAGTTTGGCAGGCGACGGCAGGGTCAGGCGATTGGTTGGCATGTCATTGCCCCAATTTGCGTGGTTGCCAGGCCTTGATCACCAGCGTGACATCCAGGTCGGTGCCGTGCAGTTTGATCCGCTCGGGCAACCAGTAACCATTCTGCTCGGTGTAGGCCGTGTACTCGACCTGCCAGCCGTCCTGTTCGAGGTTAGCCAGGCGGCTGTCGCCATCGAGCGTCAAGCGGCTTTTGCTGTCCGGTGCCGGGAGCCCGCGGACCCACCAGGCCAGGTTGGAAACCGGCAGCTTCCAGCCCAGCTGTTCTTCAAGCAGGGCATCCGGGGAAGGCGCTTCGTAGCGTCCCTGGTTAGCGACCTCCAGGGAAACCTTGCCCGGACGCCCGGTCAGGCGCGCTGCACCGCGACCCAATGGGCCCGAGAGGCGGATGTCGTAGTATTCCTGGCGTTGCAGCCAGAACAGCGTGCCGCTGCCGGAATCCTTGGGCGCGCGGATGCCGATCTTGCCGTCGATCTGCCAGCCATCAAGACTCGCAAGTTGCAGTTTGTGCTCGCGCCATTGCGCTGGGTTGCCGTGGCCCACGACCGATTCGCGGGCAGTGAAACCCGCACAGCCGGCGAGCAGGGCGATAAAACTGAATACGATGAGGTGGCGCAAAAACATAATCTTAAAGAGTCTCTGATCCGGTCAGGCGCTTGATGGTACTGCGCAGGGTAGGGCTGTCGGGCTGATCCTTGAGGAACTTGCCCCAGATTTGCCGCGCTTCGCGTTGCTTGCCATTGGCCCACAGGACTTCACCGAGGTGGGCGGCGACTTCCTGGTCGGGGAAGCGCTCCAGGGCCTGGCGCAGCAGGCGCTCGGCTTCGTCGAGATTGCCCATGCGGTAGTTCACCCAGCCGAGGCTGTCGAGAACCGCCGGGTCTTCCGGAGTGATCCGGTGCGCTTGCTCGATCAGCGCCTTGGCTTCGGCGTACCGCGTCGTGCGGTCAGACAGGGTATAACCGAGGGCGTTCAATGCCATGGCATTGTCTGGATCGCGCTTGATGATCAGGCGCAGGTCTTTTTCCATTTGTGCCAGGTCATTGCGTTTTTCCGCCTGCATGGCACGGGTATAGAGCAGATTCAGGTCGTCCGGGTATTTTTGCAGCGCTTGCTCCAGGACTTTCCAGGCCTTGTCCCCCTGTTTGTTGGCGGACAGGGTTTCGGCTTCGATCAGGTACAACTGGATCGCATAATCCGGTTGCTCATCGCGCTCTGCCGCCAGCTTGCGCTGGGCTTCGGCAGTCTTGCCGTTATTCATCAGAATGTCGGCCTGACGCAGTTGTGCAGGCAAATAGTCGTTACCCGGGCCGACCTGGTCGTACTCGATCAGCGCGCCTTGGGGATCGTTACGTTCTTCAGCAATGCGCCCAAGGTTCAGGTGCGCCGAGTCGACATGGCTGTCACGGGCGATCAGGTCTTCAAGGTAGCCCTTGGCCTCGTCCCAGGCTTTGGCCTCCAGGCAGACGAGCGCCAGGGAATAACGCAGGTCGTCGTCTTCGGGGTATTGCTGCACCAGGCTTGAGAACTCGGCCTTGGCATCATCCATGCGGTCCTGTTCAACCAGCATGCGCGCGTAAGTCAGGCGAAGGCGCTTGTCATCCGGATACTTCTTGATGCCTTTTTGCAGCAGGGGCAAGGCTTCGTCGCCGCGATCAAGGGACTGCAGCAAGCGTGCGCGCAGCAGGATGGGGGCGATTTCTCCATCGTCCGGCGGATTGTCTTCCAGCAGGGTCAGTGCGCCTTTGGTGTCGCCATCCTGTTGCAGCAGCAAAGCCTTGCCGAAAATCAGCTGGCCGTTGTTCGGGTGGCGCTGCAGCAAACGGTCAAAACTTTTCATCAGGCCATTGCGCGTGTCCTGGTCGGTATCGGCCGCGGACAGAGCGAGGAAGTCGAAATGGGTATCGCCCTTGCCCTGCAGCACTTTCTCCATGTAGACCATGGAATCGTCATAGCGCCCGGCGCGTGCCAACTGCACGGCGGCGGCCCGCTGGGCCTCAAGGTCGTCCGGCGCGTTTTTGGCCCAGATCAGTGCCGTGTCCAGGGCGGCCTGGTCGGCGCCCAGGTACTCGGCAATGCGGAATGCCCGCTCGGAGATGCCCGGATCCTGGGTATTGATGGCCTGGGTCACGTAGTTGTCCAGGGCGATGTCGAAACGATTGCGCTGGCCAGCCAGCTCCGCACTCAGCAGGCTGAAGACGGTGTCTTCGCTGAATGAACTGTAGACCTTGGGCTTTTCAGGGGCCGGGGTGGAGTCTTCGACCGGCGACGGGTCATCCGTCGACACGGGAGCCAAGGCCTGGCAGCCGCTGAGAAAGACAAGGGCGAGGAGCAACGCGGAAGATCTATTCATATAGGAAGAGGACGACTAACCTGCGGTCGGATCATCATGACACAAGCCTTCGGTCAAACATAACCGGCCCCGGCAATTTACCGTCACACCCCATGCCCGGCCCCACCCTGTAGGAGCTGCCGCAGGCTGCGATCTTTTGATTTTGCTTTTTCAAGATCAAAAGATCGCAGCCTGCGGCAGCTCCTACAAAGGCTGAAACGAGAATGGATCGCAGGTCGGGATACCGCCTACCAGGCCAATAGATATCGAGTAGTTGTTCTGAATCTGGCGAAGTAGGACAATTGCCGGCTTCACGTCACCACCAGCGACTTTGAATGGCCTTCCTTGCACTCGGTATTAACCACAAGACTGCTTCAGTAGACGTCCGCGAGCGCGTGGCCTTTACCCCTGAACAGCTGGTCGAGGCCTTGCAGCAGCTCTGCCGACTCACCGACAGCCGCGAAGCTGCGATCCTCTCCACCTGCAATCGCAGTGAACTCTATATAGAGCAGGATCACCTGTCGGCGGATACCGTGTTGCGCTGGCTGGCCGAATATCATCATTTGAGCCTCGATGAGCTGCGTGCGAGTGCTTATGTGCACGAAGACGATGCGGCAGTTCGTCACATGATGCGAGTCGCTTCCGGGCTTGATTCGCTGGTGTTGGGCGAGCCGCAGATCCTCGGCCAGATGAAGTCGGCCTACGCCGTGGCTCGCGAGGCCGGCACCGTCGGACCGTTGCTCGGGCGCTTGTTCCAGGCGACGTTCAATGCGGCCAAGCAAGTGCGCACCGACACCGCCATCGGCGAGAACCCGGTGTCCGTGGCGTTTGCCGCGGTCAGCCTGGCCAAACAGATCTTCAGTGACCTGCAACGTAGCCAGGCCTTGCTGATCGGTGCCGGCGAGACCATTACACTGGTCGCCCGCCATCTGCACGACCTGGGCGTGAAACGTATCGTGGTGGCCAACCGCACGCTGGAGCGCGCGAGTATTCTGGCCGAGCAGTTTGGCGCCCATGCGGTGCTGCTATCGGACATTCCAGCAGAGTTGGTGCGCAGCGACATTGTCATCAGTTCCACGGCGAGTCAGTTGCCGATCCTTGGCAAAGGTGCTGTTGAGAGCGCCTTGAAACTGCGCAAGCACAAACCGATCTTCATGGTCGATATTGCCGTTCCGCGGGATATCGAGCCAGAAGTCGGCGAATTGGACGACGTATACCTCTACAGCGTCGACGATCTCCACGAAGTGGTCGCCGAGAACCTCAAGAGTCGCCAGGGTGCAGCCCAGGCGGCGGAAGAGATGGTCTCGGTGGGCGCCGAAGACTTCATGGTGCGCCTGCGTGAGTTGGCGGCGGTGGACGTGCTCAAGGCCTATCGTCAACAGAGCGAGCGCCTGCGCGACGAAGAATTGCAAAAGGCCCAGCGTCTGCTGGCCAATGGCAGCAGCCCCGAGGAGGTGCTGGTGCAACTGGCGCGCGGCCTGACCAATAAACTCTTGCACGCACCGAGCGTGCAGTTGAAAAAGCTCTCTGCCGAAGGTCGCCTCGATGCGCTGGCGATGGCCCAGGAACTCTTTGCCCTCGGTGAGGGCTCATCGGATAGCTTTTCGGATAAGAAACCGCAATGAAAGCGTCACTGCTCAATAAGCTGGACATCCTCCAGGACCGTTTCGAGGAATTGACCGCCTTGCTTGGCGATGGCGAGGTCATTTCCGATCAAAACAAGTTCCGTGCCTATTCCAAGGAATACGCGGAAGTCGAGCCGATCGTCGAAACCTACAAACAGTTGCTCAAGGTGCAGGGCGACCTCGAAGGCGCCCAGGCGCTGCTCAAGGATAGCGACCCGGACATGCGGGAGATGGCCGTGGAAGAAGTCCGCGAAGCCAAGGAGCGCCTGGTCGAGCTCGAAGCCAACCTGCAACGCATGTTGCTGCCCAAGGACCCGAATGACGGGCGCAACGTATTCCTCGAAATCCGCGCCGGCACCGGCGGTGACGAGGCGGCGATTTTCTCTGGCGACTTGTTCCGCATGTACTCGCGTTACGCCGAGCGTCGCGGCTGGCGGGTGGAGATCCTCTCGGAAAACGAGGGTGAACACGGCGGCTATAAGGAAGTGATTGCGCGAGTCGAAGGCGACAACGTCTATGGCAAGCTGAAGTTCGAGTCCGGCGCCCACCGCGTGCAACGGGTGCCGGCGACCGAGTCCCAGGGACGCATCCACACGTCGGCCTGCACCGTGGCGGTGTTGCCCGAGCCGGACGAGCAGGAAGCGATCGAGATCAACCCGGCAGACCTGCGCATCGATACCTACCGCTCCTCCGGTGCGGGCGGTCAGCACGTGAACAAGACCGATTCGGCGATCCGCATCACGCACTTGCCGTCCGGTATTGTCGTGGAGTGCCAGGAAGAGCGTTCGCAGCACAAGAACCGTGCGCGGGCGATGTCCTGGCTGTCGGCCAAGCTCAATGACCAGCAAACCAGTGCCGCCGCCAATGCCATCGCCAGTGAGCGCAAGCTGTTGGTGGGCTCGGGCGATCGCTCCGAACGTATCCGCACCTACAACTTTGCCCAGGGCCGGGTGACCGACCACCGGGTGAACCTGACGCTGTATTCGCTCGACGAAATCCTCGCCGGGGGCGTCGATGCCGTGATCGAGCCGTTGCTGGCCGAGTACCAGGCCGATCAACTGGCCGCGATAGGTGAGTAAATGACGATCATTGCCAGTTTGTTGCGCGCAGCCGATCTGCCCGACTCGCCCACGGCGCGCCTGGATGCCGAATTGTTGCTGGCGGCCGCGCTGGGCAAGTCCCGCAGCTTCCTGCACACCTGGCCGGAACGCATCGTGCCGAGCGAAGCGGCATTGACCTTCGCCGAGTATCTGCAGCGCCGCCGCAGCGGTGAACCGGTGGCGTACATTCTTGGCCAGCAAGGTTTCTGGAAGCTCGACCTGGAAGTTGCGCCGCACACGCTGATCCCGCGGCCAGACACCGAGTTGCTGGTGGAGGCCGCGTTGGAGCTGTTGCCGGCCACCCCCGCCAACGTACTCGACCTGGGCACTGGCAGTGGCGCGATTGCCTTGGCCCTGGCCAGCGAGCGTCCGGCCTGGAGCGTGACTGCCGTGGATCGCGTGCTGGAAGCCGTAGCCCTGGCCGAACGCAACCGCCAACGCCTGCATCTGAATAACGCCAAGGTACTGAGCAGCCATTGGTTTAGCGCCCTGGAAGGCCAACGTTTTCAACTGATCATCAGTAACCCGCCCTACATCGCAGCCACCGACCCGCACCTGGTCGAGGGCGATGTGCGTTTTGAACCGGCCAGCGCCCTGGTGGCCGGTGTCGACGGGCTTGATGATCTGCGTCTGATCGTCGCCCAGGCGCCGGACCATCTCGACACGGGCGGCTGGCTGATGCTCGAGCATGGTTACGATCAGGCCGAGGCCGTCCGCGATTTGCTGTTGACCCGCGGTTTCGAGCAAGTTCACAGCCGCACCGATCTGGGCGGTCACCAACGCATCAGTCTGGGGCGCCTGCCGTGCTGAATGATCAGGAGTTGCTGCGTTACAGTCGGCAGATTCTGCTGCAACACATCGATATCGACGGCCAGTTGCGGCTCAAGGACAGCCGAGTATTGATCGTCGGCCTCGGTGGCCTTGGTGCGCCGGTGGCGCTGTACCTCGCCGCCGCAGGGGTTGGCGAATTACATCTGGCGGATTTCGACACGGTCGACCTGACCAACCTGCAGCGCCAGATCATTCACGACACCGACAGCGTCGGCATGGGCAAAGTCGATTCGGCAATCAAGCGCCTGACGGCGATCAACCCCGAAATCCGCTTGATCGCTCATCGTGCAGCACTCGATGAAGATTCCCTGGCCGCTACTGTCGCCGCCGTAGACCTGGTCCTCGATTGCTCGGACAATTTCTCCACCCGTGAAGCGGTCAACGCGGCTTGCGTGAGCGCCAGCAAGCCGCTGGTCAGTGGTGCGGCGATTCGCCTTGAAGGGCAGTTGTCGGTGTTCGATCCGCGTCGAGCAGAAAGCCCGTGCTACCACTGTCTATATGGGCACGGCAGCGAAGCTGAATTGACCTGCAGTGAGGCCGGGGTGGTCGGGCCGTTGGTGGGACTGGTCGGCAGCCTGCAAGCGCTTGAAGCGTTGAAGTTGCTGGCCGGATTCGGCGAGCCGCTGGTAGGGCGCCTGCTGCTGATCGACGCCTTGGGTTCGCGCTTTCGCGAATTGCGAGTCAAGCGAGATCCGGGTTGCAGCGTCTGTGGGCCCAAGCATGCGTGAAGCGCCGATTGGCGTATTCGACTCCGGTGTCGGCGGGCTTTCGGTGCTAGCCGAGATCCAGCGTTTGTTGCCTGACGAATCCCTGTTGTATGTCGCCGATTGCGGGAACATTCCCTACGGCGAGAAAACCCCGGAATTTATCCAGCAGCGTTGCAGCGTCATGGCCGAGTTTTTTCAACGCCAGGGCGCCAAGGCCCTTGTCCTGGCCTGCAACACCGCCACTGTCGCCGGTGTTGCCGACTTGCGTCGCGATTACCCGCAATGGCCCATCGTCGGCATGGAGCCCGCCGTCAAGCCGGCCGCTGCCGCTACCCGCAGTGGCGTGGTCGGCGTGCTGGCCACGACGGGAACCCTGCAGAGCGCCAAGTTCGCCGCGTTGCTCGACCGCTTCGCCACCGACGTTCGAGTGATCACCCAACCTTGCCCGGGGTTGGTCGAGTTGATCGAAAAAGGCGACTTGCACAGTCCCGTCCTGCGCCAGCTGCTGGAGCGTTACGTCCAGCCGCTGCTTGCCGAGGGTGCCGACACCATCATCCTGGGCTGCACCCATTACCCTTTCCTCAAGCCCTTGCTCAAACAGATGATCCCCGACGACATCAGCCTGATCGATACAGGTGCGGCGGTTGCGCGTCAGCTTCAGCGCTTGCTCGCCGAGCGCGAATTACTGGCCGCCGGGCCTGCTCGTGCTGCGCAATTCTGGACGAGCGCCGATCCTGTTCATTTCACAAATATATTGCCGATACTGTGGAATAACGCTGGTGTTGTGCGAAGCTTTGAAGAGTAAGCAAATTCTGGGCAGAGGAAGAATTTGGGCTGAACTTCTGAATAACCGTCGACTTCTATAGCTGTGAACGTAGATCAATAAAATACCGAACGTAATCGTTGGGATAAGGATGTTTCTATGAAGCGACTATTTTGTTTGGCCGCGATTGCGGCTGCATTGATGGGGCACAGTTTCACTGCGCAAGCAGCAGGCGTGGAGTTCGGAGTCGGTCAGACCGGCGAATCAACCATGACTTATCGATTGGGCATGCAATTCGATTGGGACAAGAGTTGGTGGCACAGCGACGTGGGTCGTTTAACCGGTTACTGGAGCGGCGCCTACACCTATTGGGATGGCGACGAGACCACCAGCAATCACAGCCTTTCATTTTCGCCAGTGTTTGTTTACGAGTTCGCCGGTCAGAGCGTTAAGCCTTACGTCGAGCTCGGGTTTGGCGTGGCGGTGTTCGCCAGTACTGAAGTCGAAAGCAATGAACTGGGCAGCGCGTTTCAGTTCGAGGACCGCTTAGGTGTGGGCCTGCGCTTTGCCGGTGGGCATGAAGTCGGAATTCGCGCGACGCACTATTCCAATGCCGGGATTACCAGCCCGAACGATGGTATAGAAAGTTACGCGCTGCATTACACGATGCCATTGTAAGGATCACGGTCTGAGCAACATACCCTGTGGGAGCTAGCCTGCTGGCTCCCACATTGAGTTTCAGCGATACGCCGTCGAAATCCCTTGGCGCTCTTCGATGCATTCCGCCGCCCCCATCTCGAATTCCCTGCAGATCAGCGGGCGTTTTTCGTAGATGGTGCACATCATCGTGTTGCGATCCAGCGCGGCACACCAGCCGTCGTCCAGGCGCAACATGACCTCTCCACCCCAGTCATCGGTGTCGATGAATCGCTCGGGCACGCCGGTATCGGTGATCAGCATGACTTCGAGCTGGCAGCAGCAGGCTGCACAAGTCGAGCAGGTCACCGCGGGGGTGGCGATTTGTAGGTGAGGGATGTTTTTCATGGCGCGCAGTGTAAGGCAGTCAGCCGGCACCGTGTGAAAGCTCTGACGGACGCTCAGTCGCTGGCATCCGCTGCAAGTCTTTCGATCACAACTGATCCATGATTGGCGGGCTGCTGCGAACCATGCGTTTGCCAATCGCCAGCTTCGTCCGGTCGAGCATTTTCGGTAGCGGCCATAGGGTGGACATGAGCATCCCCGGCAGCGCGATCTCCAGTGGTCGGCTCCTGATTTCGTGGAAGATGTGCTGCGCAGCTTTCCCTGCCTTCCAGGAGAGTGGCATGGGTAAATCATTTTTCCCGTTCAGTGTCGTCTGGACGAACCCGGGATTGACCATTGTGACTTCGATCCCTTCCGGTGCGAGGTCGATGCGCAGGGATTCGAACAGGTAACGCATCCCGGCTTTCGAGCCGCGATAAGTTTCGGCGCGGGGCAGTGGCAGGTAAGTCACCGAGCTGGCCAGGCCCACCAGGTGCGGTGCGGTACCAGCGCGCAGCAATGGCAACGCGGCTTCGATGCAGAAGCTGCTGGCGAGCAGGTTGGTGCGCACCACATGCTCGATGATCGAGGCGTCGAACTGCTTGCCATCGACGTATTCGCAGGTGCCGGCGTTAAGGATCACGGTGTCCAGAGAGCCCCAGTCCCGAGCAATCCGTTCGCCGATTTCACGTACTGTCTGGCTGTTGGTCAAGTCACCAGCGACCACCAATACTTTTCCGGGGTAACGCAGGGACAAGACTTTCAGTGGGGCCAGCGAGCGGGCGCTAACAGCCAGGTGGGCGCCGCTCTTGAGTATTTCTTCAGCCAGCGCGGCGCCAATGCCGTTACTCGCACCGGTCAACCAGTATCGTCGTGGAGGGGTAAGATTCATCCCATTCTCCTTTGCAGAAAGCCAGTCGCCCGGCCAAATTCCATCTGGTGTTCATAGAGACGCTGCAGGAGGTTATTCATGGAGGCTCCCGGCAGTCTGCCGCGACGGCAGATTCTTGAAGGCAGCCAGGGCGCGGGCGCGGGAGGTGCTCAGGTCGACGATCGGCGCCGGATAACCTGCCACGCCGAACAAACCGCCAAGATGCGCCGGGTTATGCACAGCCTTTTTATCGAGCCCCGACAGTTGCGGGAGCCAGTGCTTGATGAACAAGCCTTCGGCGTCGAATTTTTCCGACTGGCTCAGCGGGTTGAAGATACGGAAATAAGGCGCCGAATCGGTGCCGGTGGACGAACTCCATTGCCAGCCGCCGTTGTTCGCGGCCAGGTCGCCGTCGATCAGGTGGCGCATGAAAAAGCGTTCGCCCTCGCGCCAGTCGATCAGCAGGTTCTTGGTCAGGAACATCGCCACCACCATGCGCAGGCGATTGTGCATCCAGCCGGTTTCCAGCAGTTGGCGCATGGCTGCGTCGATGATCGGCAAACCGGTGCGGCCCTGCTGCCAGGCGGCCAGTTCTTCAGGGGCGTTGCGCCACGCCAGGGCTTCGGTTTCCGGGCGAAAGGCACGGTGACGAGAAACCCGCGGGTAGCCCACCAGGATGTGTTTGTAGAACTCGCGCCACAGCAGTTCATTGATCCAGGTGATGGCGCCGACCTTGCCGCTTTCGAACTCGCCCTGGTTGCTTTGCAGCGCGGCATGCAGGCACTGGCGGGGCGAAATCACCCCGGCGGCCAGATAGGCCGAGAGCTGGCTGGTGCCGGGTTTTGCCGGAAAGTCGCGCTCGCTCTGGTAGTAGTCGATCTGTATGTCGGTAAAACTGTCGAGACGGCGCCGGGCTTCGTCTTCACCGGCCGGCCACAGCTCACGCAGGCTCTCCGGGGGGGCGTCGAACCCTTCGACCTGCGTCGGGATGGCGTCGCTGGCAATATTCAGTGCGGTTTGCGCCAGTGGTGTGCGTACCAGGCTGGGCAGTGAATGATGCAGTCGTTCATAACAGACTTTGCGGAACTGACTGAAGACCTGAAAGTAACTACCGGTTTTGGTCAGCACACTGCCGGGCTTGAATAGCAGTTGGTCGAGATAGTCATGGACCTCGATGCCTTCGGCTTTCAGGGCCTGGGCTACCGCTGCATCGCGGCGGGTTTCGTGGATGCCGTATTCCTCGTTGAGATGCACCGCATCGATCTGCAATTGCCGGCACAACTCGAGCAGCACTGCCGGTGCGTCATCCCAGCGTGGGGCATGGCGGATCAGCAGGGGAATGTTCAACTGGCCCAGCGCACCACTCAACGCCTGCAGGTTGCGCAGCCAGAAGTCCACTTTGCAGGGGGCATCATCATGTTCGCGCCATTGCTCCGGGCTCAATAGATACACCGCCACGGTCGGGCCACGGGCTGCCGCGGCCGAGAGGGCGGTGTTGTCATGCAGGCGCAGGTCGCTGCGCAGCCAGATCAATTGCATTGTTGTGTTCGCCCGTTTCATTGAACAAACGCCATTAGATGAGCCCGCGTTGAACGAGTGCCTGGTGCGCCGCCAAGGGGCTGTCGGCCAGGTACAGGTCACTGATTTCGGAAGTTATTGCGCACAACTCGGTGTGGTGGATGCACACCGTCGCTCCGACGATCATTTTTGGGCAACTGAGGCTGTTTAAAAGTTTCGGCAATGTTGAAAGTTTTATGGCTTTGCTGGAATAAAGCAGTACGCCCCGTGCTTGCAGAAGATCGACAGCCAGCGCAAGTTCACCGGCGGGCAATGGCCAGTCAAACACTTGCACCGGGCAATCGGCACTGCTGATCAACCAGGCCGTGAGCCACACGTGAGGTTCGAGTGGCAGATCCGATTGATTGATCAGCAGCAGTGGCGCGCCGTGTAACTGGCGGTTGTTGTGGTAGAGGCGCGCGCCAAATTTGCTTCTGAGCCAGGAGTAAAAAAATCCTCGCTCCATTTGCGTGCCGAACTGGCCTTGCCAGCGTTGTTCCAGCTCCGCCAGCAGGGGCATGAGTAACTGCTCGCACAGGGTGCGCGGCGGGTACAACGCCATGGCTTGGTTGATGGTGTCGTCCAGGGGGCGTTCGGTCAGCTGCGTGACGGCGGTGAACAGGGTATTGCGCAACACTTGCCAATCGTTTTCAACGAGTTCGCTGAAAGCCTGCGGCGTGTCGAGCAGTTGCTTGACCTGGCTGACGGCCACGCCGCGGTTGAGCCAGGTGAGAATCGTCAGAATACGTTGGACATGTTCAGCCGAGAACAGCCGGTGCCCCTTGGGCGTGCGGTGCGGCACGATCAGGCCGTAACGACGTTCCCAGGCTCGCAGTGTCACGGCGTTCACCCCAGTCTGCCGGGCAACTTCGCGAATCGGCAGCCAGCCATCATCCAGGGCCTTCTTGAAGTCGGCACCAAAGTCTTCGCTGGCGCTGCTGTCGAGTCGGGATTTCATTAGATTGCATTTCGCAGGCTGAGATTTTCCGGGTGAGGTTGCAGGTACGCCTGCTGATCGATGTACGGGTCGGGATGCTGGCGAAAGTGATGCTTGAGCAACGTCAGCGGCACCACCAGCGGCACGATGCCTTGGCGGTATTGCCCGATGAGGTTTTGCACCTCTTTCTTGTCCTCGGCGCTGATGGCTTTTTTCAGGTAACCGCAGAGGTGCTGCAAGACATTGGTGTGGGTGCGGCGGGTTGCGCATTGCTTCAGGGCCGCCATCAACAGGCTGAAGTAGCGTGGTCCGAGCTCTTTCGGGTCGGTCTGCCCCATGTTGCCCAGCAAATTGCCGAGCGTTTTGTATTGCACCGGGTTGTGGGCCATCAGCAGGTACTTGTAGCGCGAGTGAAATGTTGTCAATCCACGGCGACTCAGGCCTTCGTGCAACAACTGTTGCCAGGCGCTGTAGGCGAATACACGTGTGATAAAGTTTTCTCGCAGCACCGGGTCGTTCAGCCGACCGTCTTCTTCCACCGGCAAGTCTCCTTGCTGGGCACAGAACGCTTGGGCGTAGATGCCCCGTCCACCACCCTTCTGCGGTGCGCCATTGACGTGGTAGACCTTGACCCGCTCCAGGCCGCAGGAAGGGGATTGCTGCATGAAGATGTAACCGCAGATATCGTCAAGTTCCGCCGCCATGTGCCGACCATAGTCCGCCAGCGGCCGGGTGACGTTGATCTCGCGGTCGACAGTGCCGACGGCCTGAGGTGCGTCCGCATCCCCTACCAGGCGGATTGGCTGGCGCGGAGTACCCAGGCCAATGGCGACTTCAGGGCAGATCGGGACAAAATCGAAATAGTCGCTGAGGACCTGGCTGCACAGGCGCGATGCCTTGTGCCCGCCGTTGTAGCGCACGTCAAAACCCATCAGGCAGGCGCTGATGGCGATTTTCGGTTTGGCAGGGGGCAGGGGCATCGAACACCTCGGAATCTAAAACTGTACAGGGCTGAAAGTCTGTACAACATAGGTTCATCATAGATTCAAAGGTGTACAAGTCAAATTGTTTGTATAGGTTTTTCATCAGCTCCTACAGTTACCAGCCATCAGCTCGGATTGATGCAGTTCACTGCAAGTGTGCATGCAGGCGTCGGGCGGCTTCCTGGCCGCTGAGCCAGGCACCTTCGACGCGTCCGGAAAGGCACCAGTCGCCGCACGCATACAGCCCCAGGTCCGCATCGGCCAGGGTGCCCCACTCATGGCTGCTGGCAGGGCGGGCATAGAGCCAGCGGTGGGCCAGGCTGAAGCTGGGCGCGGGCATGGCATCGTGCAACAACTCGGCGAACGCGCCGTGCAATTGCTCGATCACTGCTTCTTTGGGCAAGTCGATATGCTGGCGACTCCAGGTACTGTTGGCGTGCAGCACCCAGGTGTCGAGGGTGTTGTCGCGCCCTGGTTTGCTGCGATTACGAGCCAGCCAGTCAATCGGACTGTCCTGCACGAAGCAGCCTTCCATTGGTGTTTCCAGGGGCGTCTCGAACGCCAGTGCAACGGCCCAGGTAGGGTCCATTTTTACCCCGGCGGCGGCGCCAGCGAGTTTTGGCGCGGAGGCCAGCAGCGCGGTTGCCTGGGGTGCCGGGGTGGCGATGACCACATGGCTGAACGGACCATGGGTGAAGCCTTCGGCATCCTGCAGGTGCCAGTGTTCTTCGCCGCGATACACCTCGGTGATCCGGCAGGCGAAATGCACTTCCAGGTCCCCCAGCAGGGAGCGGGTGATGGCGCTCATCCGCGGGGTGCCAACCCAGCGCGTCTGTTCGTCCGGCGACAGATCGAGCCGGCCACCATGGAAGGTGTACAGCTGCGGTGTCCATTCGGCGACCCAGCCACGGGCCTGCCAGCGCTGGACTTCGGTGACAAAACGACGGTCGCGGGCGGTGAAATATTGCGCACCCATGTCCAGGGCACCCGCATCGCTGCGCTTGCTCGACATGCGTCCGCCACTGCCGCGGCTTTTGTCGAAAAGTTGCACGACATACCCCAGGTCGGTCAGGGCTTGTGCGGCTGAGAGCCCGGCAATGCCGGTGCCGATGATTGCGATAGGTACAGTCATAAGGGCCTCGTTTACCTGTCTGTACAGACTACGCCGGGGTTGAAACCTGTACAATATTGTTTTTTGGTATAACTTTCAGCGTTCTCGTTCTGACAGCTTGGCCTATTGTTAAACACAGAGCCTACCCGATACCAAAAGATCCCTTGCTTATAAAAATAGACTAGTGATCAGGGTAAAACGCCACGCGAGGAAGAAGTCATGCACATATTGCTGACCGGCGGTACTGGTTTGATAGGACGTCAGCTCTGCCGGCACTGGTTGAGTCAAGGGCATCGCCTTACCGTCTGGAGCCGCACGCCTGCAAAGGTCGCCAAGATCTGTGGCGCCCAAGTGCGCGGCATCGGGCGGCTTGAAGAAATCGGACAAGACCCGCTCGACGCCATCGTCAATCTGGCCGGTGCCCCCATTGCCGATCGCCCATGGACCCACAAACGCAAAGCCCTGTTGTGGAGTAGCCGCATCACCCTGACTGAAACCCTGCTGGCATGGCTCGAAAGCCGTGAACAGAAGCCGCCGGTCCTGATTTCTGGGTCCGCGGTCGGTTGGTATGGCGATGGCGGTGAGCGCGAACTGACTGAGGATTCACCACCGGTCATCGATGACTTTGCCAGTCAGTTATGCATTGCCTGGGAGGAAACTGCCCAGCGCGCCGAAGGTTTGGGCATTCGCGTGATTTTCATTCGTACCGGGCTGGTGTTGTCGGCAGAGGGCGGCTTTTTGTCACGTCTGTTGATACCGTTCAAACTGGGGCTGGGCGGGCCTATCGGCAGTGGCCGGCAGTGGATGCCGTGGATCCATATCAACGATCAAATCGCCCTGATTGATTTTCTTCTGCACCGGCAAAGCGCCAGTGGTCCTTATAATGCCTGCGCGCCCAAACCGGTGCGCAACCGAGAGTTCGCCAAGACGTTGGGCAGCGTGCTGCACCGCCCGACGTTCATGCCCATGCCGGCCCTGGCATTAAAGGTAGGCCTGGGTGAATTGTCATTGTTGTTGCTGGGCGGCCAGAAGGCAGTACCGGCTCGCTTGCTGGAAGCGGGATTCACTTTCCAGTTCACTGATTTGCGCGCGGCCCTGGACGACCTTTCCAGCCGCCTTTGAAATAGGACGTTGCATGACCGATCACGCGTTGCTTCTGGTCAACCTGGGCTCACCGGCCTCCACTTCGGTGGCGGATGTGCGCAGTTACCTCAATCAATTTTTGATGGACCCGTATGTGATCGACCTGGCATGGCCGGTGCGACGCTTGCTGGTTTCGCTGATCCTGATCAAGCGCCCCGAGCAGTCGGCGCATGCCTACGCGTCGATCTGGTGGGACGAGGGTTCGCCATTGGTGGTTCTCAGCCGTCGCCTGCAGCAGGCCATGACTGAGCAGTGGCATCACGGCCCGGTGGAATTGGCGATGCGTTATGGCGAGCCATCGATTGAATCGACGTTGGTACGCCTGGCGGCCCAGGGTCACAGGAAGATCACTCTCGCACCCCTTTATCCACAGTTCGCCGACAGCACCGTGACCACGGTGATCGAGGAGGCCAAGCGAGTGGTGCGCGAGAAGCGGCTGGATGTGCAGTTTTCGATTCTCCAGCCGTTCTACGATCAACCGGAATACCTCAACGCGCTGGTGGCCAGCGCCAAGCCGTATTTGCTGCAGGGTTACGATCACCTGTTGTTGAGCTTCCATGGATTACCGGAGCGGCACCTGAGCAAGATCGACCCTACCGGTCACCATTGCTTAAAAAGCGCTGATTGCTGCCAGACCGCTTCGCCAGAAGTTTTGGCGACCTGCTACCGCGCCCAATGCCTGCGCACGGCATCCGAATTCGCCAAACGCATGGGATTGCCGGACGGCAAATGGTCGGTGTCGTTCCAGTCGCGCCTTGGGCGCGCCAAGTGGATTGAACCCTACACCGAGGCTCGCCTGGATGAGCTTGGCAAAAGCGGCGTGAAAAAGGTGCTGGTGATGTGCCCGGCATTCGTGGCCGATTGCATCGAGACGCTGGAAGAAATCGGTGATCGGGGGCTGGAGCAGTTCCGCGAAGCGGGAGGGGAGGAGTTGGTGCTGGTGCCGTGCCTCAACGATGATCCGCAGTGGGCGAAGGCGTTGAGTGCGTTGTGCGAACGAGCACCGCTGGTGCTTTAAAAGCTTCGCGAGCAGGCTCGCTCCCACAATAGATCTCCTCTGTGGGAGCGAGCCTGCTCGCGAAAGCTATTTCATCGACGGTGATGAACTCAAGCCATTACAACAGCGGATCTTGCGCTTTCTTGTGCTTCCAGCTGTCATTGCCCGGCAGGATCAGGTTCAGCGCAATCGCCACCACCGCGCACAGCGCGATGCCTTTGAGGCCGAAATCGTCCGGGCCAGTGCCCGTGCCGACCAGTACGCCGCCAATACCGAATACCAGGGTCACCGAGACGATCACCAAATTGCGTGCTTCGCCCAGGTCGATCTTGTGGCGAATCAGGGTGTTCATCCCCACGGCCGCAATCGAGCCGAACAACAGGCAAAGAATCCCGCCCATCACGGGTACCGGAATGCTTTGCAGCAGCGCACCGAATTTGCCGATGAACGCCAGGCTAATGGCGAAGATCGCCGCCCAGGTCATGATTTTCGGATTGTAGTTCTTGGTCAGCATCACCGCGCCCGTCACTTCGGCATAGGTGGTATTGGGCGGACCGCCGAACAGGCCGGCGGCGGTGGTGGCAATGCCATCGCCCAACAGGGTGCGATGCAGGCCAGGCTTCTTCAGGTAATCGCGACCGGTCACGCTACCCACGGCGATCACGCCGCCAATGTGCTCGATGGCTGGGGCCAGGGCTACCGGAACGATGAACAGGATCGCCTGCCAGTTGAATTCTGGCGCGGTGAAGTGGGGAATGGCGAACCATGGTGCAGCGGCAATTTTCGCGGTATCGACCACGCCAAAGTAGAACGACATGGCAAACCCGACGAAGACGCCGGAAATGATCGGCACCAGGCGGAAAATGCCTTTGCCGAACACTGCGACGATCAAGGTGGTCAGCAACGCCGGCATCGAGATCAGCATCGCCGTCTGGTAATGAATCAGTTCACTACCGTCACCGGCCTTGCCCATCGCCATGTTGGCGGCGATCGGCGCCATGGCCAGGCCGATGGAGATGATCACCGGGCCAATCACCACCGGTGGCAGCAGGCGGTCGATGAAGCCGGTGCCTTTGATTTTCACTGCCAGGCCGAGGAACGTATAGACAAAACCGGCCGCCATTACGCCGCCCATGGTCGCAGCGAGGCCGAATTGGCCCTTGGCGAGAATGATCGGAGTGATGAACGCGAAGCTCGATGCCAGGAACACCGGCACCTGGCGCCCGGTGACGACCTGGAACAGAATCGTCCCCAGGCCTGCGGTGAACAGTGCCACGTTGGGGTCGAGCCCCGTGATCAGCGGCATCAACACCAGGGCGCCGAAGGCCACGAACAGCATCTGGGCGCCAGACAGCACCGTGCGCCAGAGCGGATCGTTGAACTCTTGCTGCATGCTCACGCGTCCTTCTGCTTGGTGCCGAAGATCTTGTCGCCAGCATCGCCCAGGCCCGGGATGATGTAACCGTGTTCGTTGAGTTTCTGGTCAATGGACGCGGTGTAGATGATCACGTCCGGGTGAGCTTTCTCGACCACGGCGATACCTTCTGGTGCAGCGACAAGGACCATGGCGCGAATGTCTTTGCAACCGGCTTTTTTCAGCAGGTCGATGGTGGCAACCATCGAGCCGCCGGTGGCGAGCATCGGGTCGATGATCATTGCCAGGCGTTCGTCGATTTCCGGCACCAGCTTCTCGAGGTAGGTGTGGGCTTCGAGGGTTTCCTCGTTGCGGGCCACGCCCACGGCGCTGACTTTGGCGCCCGGGATCAGGCTCAGCACGCCTTCGAGCATGCCGATACCGGCACGCAGGATCGGCACGACGGTAATTTTCTTGCCGGCGATTTTCTCGACCGACACGGTGCCGCACCAACCTTCGATGTCGTATGTTTCCAACGGCAGGTCTTTGGTGGCTTCATAGGTCAGCAGGGCGCCGACTTCCTGAGCGAGCTCGCGGAAATTCTTCGTGCTGATGTCTGCGCGGCGCATTAGGCCAAGTTTGTGACGGATCAGCGGGTGGCGGATCTCGAGGATGGGCATGGGAAAGGCTCCGGCGGCGGGCAAAAAAACCGGGCTAGATTAATCTATCCGAGGGTGATGTCCTATAGACATAGAGTACGTTAGTCCACAATCGCTTGATCTGGCCTCACTTGATGCGTACCTTTGCCGACTTTTCCGAAACTGCCCCCCCTGGAGAGCGCCATGTCCGCTGATCTCGAGCATATCCGTCAAATCATGCGAGAGGCTGACTGCCTGTACACCGAAGCTGAAGTCGAGGCGGCCATCGCCCGCGTCGGTGCACAAATCAACGAACAATTGGCGGACAGCAATCCGGTGGTGTTCTGCGTGATGAACGGCGGGTTGATTTTCTCCGGCAAACTGCTCACCCATCTGCAATTCCCGCTGGAAGCCTCCTACCTGCACGCCACTCGCTATCGCAACGAAACCAGCGGCGGCGAGCTGTTCTGGAAAGCCAAGCCTGAAGTGTCGTTCATCGACCGTGACGTGCTGATCATCGACGATATCCTTGACGAAGGTCACACCCTGGGTGCCATCATCGACTTCTGCAAGCACGCTGGCGCGCGTAAAGTGCACACTGCCGTGCTGATCGACAAAGACCACGACCGCAAGGCTCGTCCGGACCTGAAGGCGGATTTCGTCGGTTTGCCTTGCATCGACCGTTACATCTTCGGCTACGGCATGGACTACAAAGGCTACTGGCGCAACGCCAACGGGATTTTTGCCGTTAAAGGAATGTAAGACATGACCTCGCCTCGCTTTCTTGACCACACCTTGTTCGCCGAATTGGCCGAGAAAGCGGCGGCCAACCCTCGTGGACGCCAGCATCACAACTTCCACCAGATGGAAGACGCCTGCCATCGCATGGCCGTGGGCTTGCAACCCTCGACGTATATCCCGCCTCATCGTCACCTGGGCGACAACAAGGCTGAAACCTTGCTGGTGCTCAAGGGGCGGCTGGGCGTATTGATCTTCGATGAGTCGGGCGCAGTCCTGAGCAAGACGGTGCTGCAGGCCGGTGGCGACTGTGTCGGCGTGGATTTGCCTACGGGCGTGTTCCACGGGCTGGTGGTGCTCGAAGCCGATAGCCTGATGTTCGAGTGCAAGGCGGGTCCCTATCGCCCGGTGGGCGAAAATGAACTGGCGCACTGGGCGCCACGTGAAGGCGAACCCGGTGTTGCCGAGTATCAGGCCTGGATGCGTGCGCAGTTCGATTGATCACTTGGAGCTTTTCATGAACCTGTTGATCCGTTGCTGCGCCGCCCTGTTGCTGACCCTCAGCCTGCCCCTGGCCGCCGCCCCCGCGCCCATGCACGCTCAATTCCTGCCGCCGGATGACTTGGCCCTGCGTGATGCGCAACCAGAGCAGCAACAACTGCTGCAAGTCACCGAGTATTCGGTGGTGGTCGGCAGTCAGCGTCAGTCCAGCCAGCAGCCGATCCCCGTCACTTCGCCGTTGCTGATCCGCCTCAAGGGCAAATCCTTGAACAAGGGGGCGACCATCAGTCAGGTGCTGGTCAATTTCGATGGCGAAAGCAAAAGCCTGAAAAAACCGCTCTACGACGACAAGAGCAAGACGCTGACGCTTTATTACCCGCAGGCTCAATACCGGGTGATCATGGATTTGTTGCGCAACGACACGGTGTATTGCCAGTTTCTCAGCTATGCCAACGGCCACATCTGGGCCGATCTGCACACCGGGGCTGTTCGTCCGCGTTGAGCCAGGCGCCCGCGCAGGGGTAAACTGCCCGCCCCGTGAAATGTCTGCGAGCTGGAGTCGGCAATGCGTAAAGATAAGAAACAAGTGATTGGTGACGAGATCGGCGATGAGCAGATCAAGTTGTTCCTCGATTTCGAACCGGTCGACGCGACTTCTCCGTCCCTGCACAAGCTGATCAAGGCGTACCGTGGTCTGCGGATCGACGACTTCGAGCGTTTCCTGACGTTCTTTGTCGAGGCCGGTTATGACGTGAACGGCAAGGACGAGCATGGCAAAACCTTCATTGCACTGATCCAGGATCAGCGCAATGCACAGGATTACATCGAGCTGATCGAAAAGGCCCGTGGCTGATCTATCTGTGGCGAGGGTATAAATCCCCCCGACATAAAAAAACGCCCCGCCATCAATGATGGACGGGGCGTTTTTCATGGGGTCGGATCAAGCGTAGCTTTCAGTCTCGCTGCTGGCTTCAACCAGTTCCAGGGCGACGTTGTTCTGCGTGTTGATCTTGCGATACAGCGCCGCGTCGGTTTCCAGGACTTTCTCCCGCGCCGGGAAGATCTCTGCCAGCTTGGCAGCCCATTCACCCTTGGCTTTGCCTGGGAAGCATTTTTCGATCAGTTCCAACATGATCGAAACCGTCACCGAAGCACCTGGCGAGGCGCCGAGCAGGGCGGCAAGGGAGCCGTCCTTGGCCGCGACCAGTTCGGTACCGAATTGCAGGACGCCGCCTTTTTTCGGGTCTTTCTTGATGATCTGCACCCGTTGGCCGGCCACTTCCAGGCGCCAGTCTTCGGCTTTCGCTTCGGGGTAGAAGCGACGCAGGGACTCCAGGCGCTGCTCCATCGACTGCATCACTTCGCTGACCAGGTACTTGGTCAGGTCCATGTTGTTTTTTGCCACCGCCAGCATCGGGCCGATGTTGCCAGCGCGAACCGACATCGGCAGGTCCATGAAGGAGCCGTGCTTGAGGAACTTGGTGGTGAAACCGGCGTATGGTCCGAACAGCAGGGATTTCTTGCCGTCGACGACGCGGGTGTCCAGGTGTGGGACAGACATCGGTGGCGAGCCCACGGCAGCCTGGCTGTAGACCTTTGCCTGGTGATGCTTGACCACTTCCGGGTTGTCGCAACGCAGCCATTGGCCACTGATCGGGAAACCGCCGAAGCCTTTGCTCTCTTCGATGCCCGAAGCCTGCAACAGTGGCAATGCCGCGCCACCTGCACCGAGGAAGACGAACTTGGCGTCGACTTCACGGCTGTTGCCGCTGTTGACGTCCTTGATGCTCACGGTCCAGCCGCCGTTGTTGCGCTTGAGGCCGGTCACGCGCTTGCAGTACTTGACCTGGGCATCGGGAGCGCTGGTCAGGTGCTTGAGCAACTGGTTGGTCAGGGCGCCGAAGTTGACGTCGGTACCGTTGATCACGCGAGTGGCCGCAAGAATTTCGCCAGGATCGCGCCCCGGCATCATCAGCGGCATCCACTCGGCCATCGTGGCCTTGTCTTCGGTATATTCCATGTCGGCGAAGGCGTGGTGCTTGTGCAGTACGTTGAAGCGCTCCTTGAGGAACGACACGCCGCTCTCGCCCTGCACGAAACTCAGGTGTGGCACCGGGCTGATGAACGATTTGCACGAGCCGAACGTGCCTTTCTTGGTCAGGTATGACCAGAATTGCTTCGACACCTCGAACTGGGTGTTGATGTGCACGGCTTTCTTGATGTCGACGGTGCCATCGGCAGCCTGCGGCGTGTAGTTCAGCTCGCACAGGCCGGCGTGACCGGTACCGGCGTTGTTCCACGGGTTGGAACTCTCCGCGGCACCGGAATCCATCAGCTCGACGACTTCCAGCTTGATCGCGGGGTCGAGCTCTTTGAGCAGTACCGCGAGGGTGGCGCTCATGATGCCGGCCCCTACCAGTACTACGTCGACTGCTTCGTTATGCGCCATTTAACGCGTCTCCAAAATCTGCAGCACCAAATTGACGGCATGGCTGCCAGGAGTGACGGGGCGTGTCTGTGTTGCCCCAGGTACCCATGGCAGGATCGCCATGTCCGAATCTTCGCAATTTTTCGCAACTTCGACGGACGCTACCTGCCGGGTCTAATAAGAGTCCCATGAACTCATTTCAACGTGCGACTGGCAATTCGACTTATGGTCGATACATCCGCTTGTGCAACCAAATCCGTAGCGGACAGGCTTCAGGCTCCGGTATTCGAGGTGTACTCGGTCCTGTGTCGTTGGGCTGTACTGGACGCTAATGGTGCATATTCAGACGCAAAACTATTCATTTGCTCGCCACACTCTTGTGAAGTTGTGAAAACCCGTTTTTTTCACGCTCTTTTGAAGACGTGAACCTCAAAAAAGGGCTGTCCCAGCCTGGCACCGTGCCCGGATGATTGGCCGCCAAGGGAACCCAGGCAGGCAATACGGGCAAACAGCTCAGTGACCGAGCGTAATGACAGCTCTGCAGATTCGCGAAAAGTGGAGGTTGTGCTTGAGGAACAGCAAGCGCGCCAGCTTCACTCGATCTGTGTGGGCGGCTCTCTGTGGGCGGTGCGGGGTGCCAAAACCGAAGCATTGACGATGCTGCGAGGCCCGATCAGGAGACGTCCTTATAATCGGGGGGAGATTGTAGCGAAGAAACGCAGGGAATTGGTCGTGTTTAATGACTTTTATTAGGCGTCTGGTCAGGTCGCCATCAGGTTTTGTACCCGTGAGCGCGGTGGGTGCTGGCTGACACGCGCACTGGCAGGCAGCGGTTGGTGCAACCAGTTGAGGCGAATTTCTTCGATTTCAACCCAGCCATCGCCCATGGGCTGGAGGCTGCACTGCTTGAATGCCAGGCAGAGGCCGTTGCTGTCGAGCAGGGCAAAGCAGCGGTGCCGTGGACGTGGTGCGAACAGCGAAACGAGGAAACGCATGGCGACGTACCGTGTGGGGGGCTGTTGCAAAGAATGGCAGCGAGCCGTTACGTGCAAGTGTATGGGGGGTGACAGATGCGTGACAGGAAGGGGATTCTGAAAGTTTTGTCAGAATTTTCTGCAATGGTTGCGCTGGTTCGCTGCAGCGACGCACCGCTATACTGCGGACCTGTTAGTGCCTGATTCTGGAGAGAAGAGAATGTTGCAACGCCTGTTGTTCGGTTTGATCACTGTGACCAGCTTGACGTTGGTCGGCTGCGCCCACAGCCCGCAACAACTGAACCCGGAACCCAAGCTGACGGCTCAATTGGCGCCGGTCGGCCACGGCCAGCCGGTGGTGGTGCGAGTGGTCGACGGGCGCCCGTCGCCAACCCTGGGCACCCGTGGCGGCCTGTACCCGGAAACCAGCGCGATTACCGTGCAGGGCGCACAGATCCTGCCGAAACTGCAGGCGCAGGCTGAAGCGGCCGTGCGATTGCTGGGCTTTACTCCGACGGCGAATGCGCTGAACGCCCCACAAATCACCGTGACCCTGGCCGAATTGAAGTACCAGTCGCCGAAAGAGGGCATGTACGTGACCGAGGCAACCATTGGTGCGACGTTCCGTTCCGATGTACAGAATGCCAACCGTCGCTACAGCGGTCGTTACGGCGCGTCCCTGGACCAGCGTTTCGGCATGGCACCCAACCAGGAAACCAACACCAAGCTGGTCAGCGACGTGTTGAGCGATGCGTTGACCCGCTTGTTCAAGGATCCAACCGTGGGTCAGGTTCTCGGCGAGTAATGCGAGCCCCGTAGGAGCTGCCGAAGGTTCGGGCCGCGTTCGGACGATCTTTTGATCTTGATCTTCGGCAGTTCCAAATCCCCCAAAAGCAAAGTCAAAAGATCGTCCGAACTCGGCCCGAACCTGCGGCAGCTCCTACAAAAGGATCGCAGGCGGTCTTGAGCAAAACGGCGTTAATTGTCGGAAAGACAGGGAAGGCTGCAAGGCATTCGGTAGAATCACGGCCGCGGTCGTCGGTCGGCGTCTGCCCTACCTGTTTTGTTTGAGGTTCGTAATGTCGCTGCATTTGATGACGCTGTTTACCGCCCATCCGGCAAAATTGATCAACTTGCTGGCTTTGCTGCTGGCCTTCCCGGGCAGTTGGCTGCTGCACGCCACGCGTCGCCGCGAACAGCGCGCGATGGCCAGTCTCCAGGCGCAACGCCAGAGCAGTCCAAGTCAGGAGCCGACGCTGGATTGGGCAACCCTGCGCATGAACCGGTTTTTCTATCGCTTCGGTTTTGCCTGCATGGGGTTGGCGCTGCTGGTGTCGTGGATCAGCACCCAGGTCTGAATCTTTTTATCTGGAACAAAAACGGCGCTCGTAGGCGCCGTTCTCGTATCCAAGGTTAAAGCGGCAATCCAGCCTTCACCCGATACTGATTGCGCACCGGGTTCGCATATTGCAGCACCAGGTACGGGCGATGTTCCTCGGGGCACGCATCCAGGCGTTGCTGCCATTGTTCCTGAGCCTTGGCCAGTTCGTCGGCCGGGAACAGCTTGCTGGCGCTTGGTACCTGCAGTTGCGGGTCGGCACCTTGCCATTGGGCATAGGCCAGGTAGTGCACCGGGAACAAGCGGTAACCGCCAAGGATCTGCTTGTCCATCTCGATCGCCAATTGCTTGGTGTCTTCGAACAACTCCGTGATGGGAGCCGCAAAGTTCACGTGCACCCGGCCCTTGTAGCCGGTGATGCCCTTGGCGATGCTCACGTCATCCTCACCCGGGGCCTTGGTGTAGCTGCCGGTGGTGGCGCGGATGTAGAGTTCGCGGGCCTTGGCCTGGTCGCACGGGTCGTACTCGTAGCTGATCGACACGGGGGTCAGGTTCAGCGAACGGATGACCTCACCGAACGGCTCGTCCTTGCGGCTCATGTGGAACATCTTCAGGATCGCCGACTCGGTGCGGTCGTCGCCGTCCTTGGCTCGGCCTTCCGCCTGGGCGATCCAGATCGAGGCGCAATCGTTGCGGATCGAATGGTTGATGTACGCCGACAGCAGTTGGTACGCCGCCATTTTCTCGCGACGTCCGGTGATCGAACGGTGCACGATGAAGCTCTTGTTCAGGCGCATGAGATCGCTGACAAAGGGCTTTTGCAGCAGATTGTCACCGATGGCGATGCGCGGGGTCGGCAGGCCGGCGTGGTACACGGCGTAATTGACGAAAGCCGGGTCCATCACGATATCGCGGTGGTTGGCGATGAACAGGTAGGCACTGCCGGACTTGAATTGCTCCACGCCGGTGTACGTCACACCGTCCGTGGCGCGCTCGATCGTGTGGTCGACGTAGTACTCGACTTTGTCCTGCAGGGTGGCCACCGACGTGATACCGGCGAACTCACGGCGTAGCCGATGAGCTATAAGGGGTTTGAGCGCCCAGCCTAAGGCGCCGGCAAAACGCGGAAAGCGGAAGTGGGTGAGGATATCTAGAAACGCCTTGTCGCCGAGCAGTCGTGCCAGCACCGCTGGGACTTCGCTATCGTCGTAAGGTCGGATGGCATCGAATTCGCCCATCATGCTCTCTTGTTAGAAACGGCTAGGGTAAGTAAAGGTTTTGATCGAAAACCAGCAGGGCACGGTCTGAAAAAGTAGCCAGACAAAAATAGCCCTGCAAATAGACCGGCGATTATACGCACAAGTCACCTGGGAGACCGCGATGCTGGAATCTGCACTGTATGAATGTCCGTATTGTGGTGAAGAAGTCGAAACGACGGTGGACTTGTCGGGCGGCGATCAGACCTATATCGAGGACTGTCAGGTATGTTGCCGGCCGATCACGTTCGTGTTGCAGGTTCACGGAGAGGATTGGTTTCTGGAAGTCTTCAGTGAAAACGAGTGAGAGGCGCCCATGCAGCGAATCTACGAACCGGAAAACCTGATGGAAGGCGAGTTGCTGCAGGGCATGCTCGCCAGCGAGGGTGTCGAGGCGCACCTGGTGGGGCGCGATCTGGTGGGCGCCACGGGTGAATTGCCGATCTTCGGCCTGCTGGGACTGGCGGTGGAAAATGACCAGGCTGAATACGCCCGAGAGCTGATCACTGCGTACAATGCTGCGCTGCCGCTGTCCGGCGATGAACCGGACAGCTTTCCCGGCACGCTGGTCTGTTAGGCTGGCGTTCGTTTGATCAAGAGTCGTGCATCCCCATGTGTGGACGTTATGCCCTGTTTCGCTGGAATCGCGACTTCGCGACCCTGCCAGGTTTTCCGGCCGATCAGCAGGCCCAGTGGAATATTTCTCCCAACGATTCGGTACTGATGCTGCGCGCAGGCCCGGACGGGCAGCGTGAACTGGCCCGTGCCCGCTGGGGCCTGACCCCGCCGTGGCTGACCGATTTGTCCCGCACCCCGGCCCATGCGCGGGCCGAAACCGTCGCCGAACAGCCGATGTTTCGCCAGGCCTTGCGCGAGCGCCGCTGCCTGTTGCCGGCCAACGGTTTCTACGAATGGCGCGGCACCACTCGCAAGCGGCCGTACTGGCTGACACCGGGGGAGGGCTCATCGCTGTTTTTCGCCGCCATCTGGGAGGCCTATCCGGTGCAGGAACAGGTGTGGCTGAGCACGGCGGTGATCACGCAACCGGCGGCGAGTCAGCGTCGACCGTTGATTCTCGATGAAGTGGGGCAGCAAATCTGGCTCGATCCCGAAACCCCGCTGCATGCCCTGCAAGCGTTGCTCGCCAGCGAACCTGCTGCGTTGCGTGAGCGGGTGCTGGCCAACATGGTCAATGATCCAAAGCTCAATGGGCCGGAGTGTCTTACGCCGGGTTGAAAAGATCGCAGCCTGCGGCAGCTCCTGCTTTGGATGGGCGGGTGTTGTGAATTTTTTCCTGCGTTGGTGAGAGCTTTGCCTGAAAAAAACGTCTTAATTCCAGTGTATCTGGCGTCGATACATTTCCACGCCTAGGATAGGCGGCAGTTTTCATGGAGTCTTTCGATGAACAAGATTTTGGTTGTAGGTGCACTCGGCGCAGCGCTGCTGCTCGCCGGCTGCCAGTCGGTCAACACCACCAGCGGTGGCGCCGTGGGTGTTGAGCGCAAGCAATACATGTTCAGCATGCTGTCCACTGATGAGGTCAATCAGATGTACGCCCAGTCTTATCAGAATACGGTGGGCGAGGCGAACAGCAAGGGTGTGCTGGACAAGACCAGCAGCGATGCCAAGCGCATCCAGTTGATTTCCGATCGGCTGATTGCCCAGGCTCCGGTTTTCCGTCCGGATTCGGCCCAGTGGAAGTGGGAAGTCAATCTGATCAAGAGCGATGAGCTCAACGCCAATTGTGGGCCCGGTGGCAAAATCATTTTCTATACCGGCCTGATGGACAAGCTGCAGCTGACCGATGACGAAATCGCTGCCATCCTGGGTCACGAAATCGCCCACGCCCTGCGCGAGCACGGTCGAGAGGCGATGTCCAAGGCCTATGGCATCGAAATGGCCAAGCAGGGCGCCGGTGCCTTGTTCGGCCTGGGCCAGGGTAGCCTGGCTCTGGCGGATGCCGTGGCCAACTACGGCATGACCTTGCCGAACAGTCGGTCCAATGAAAACGAAGCCGACCTGATCGGTCTCGAGCTGGCCGCCCGTGCCGGCTACGACCCGAACGCTGCGATCACCTTGTGGAACAAGATGGCCAAGGCGTCGGAAGGTTCGCCGCCGGAATTCATGAGTACTCACCCGGCTTCGTCGAGCCGTATTTCTTCGTTGCAGGCGGCGATTCCGAAGGTCATGCCGCTTTACGAGCGGTCCAGGAATCACTGATAAATATGCAGTGAGGCCGCTGCCGCCTTCGCGAGCAGGCTCGCTCCCACATTGGAGCTCGATCTAATGTGGGAGCGAGCTTGCTCCGGGCGGCGTTCCGACGAAGAACGATAACGCGGTCTACCGCCCTACACCGTCAAACCCACCCGCTGCTCTGCATCGCCTTGTACACCGCGACAATCGCCAGGACGAAAAATGCCGACGCAGCCAGTCGACGGATCAACGTCAATGGCAGTTTGTCCGCCGCAAAGTTACCCGCCAGAACCACCGGCACGTTGGCAATCAGCATGCCCAGGGTGGTGCCGATGATCACCAGCCACAGTTCAGGGTATTGCGCGGCGAGCATCACGGTCGCGATCTGGGTCTTGTCGCCGATTTCGGCGAGGAAAAACGCAATCAACGTGGTCAGGAACGGTCCGAACTTGCGGGCGGTGCTGGCTTCGTCATCGTCCATTTTGTCCGGCACCAGGGTCCACAGCGCCGTCGCGGCAAAGCTGGCGGCGAGGATCCAGTGCAGCATCGTATCCGAGAAGAAGCTCCCAACCCAGGCGCCTACCGCGCCGGCCGCCGCATGGTTGGCCAGGGTCGCGGCGACGATGCCGGCGATGATCGGCCAGGGTTTGCGAAAGCGGGCGGCGAGAATGAGCGCGAGCAATTGCGTCTTGTCGCCGATTTCGGCCAAGGCAACGATTGCGGTGGGTACCAGTAGTGAATCCAGCATCAGGGGTTTTCCTAAGGGGCGGGTCGACACGGCTATGACACGTACAGCCTTCCCGCCCCGGGTAAGGTGTTCGTGTCATAGGTCTTGTCAAACCCTGCGATCCGTCTGAAGCGGACGCTTGGGTCGCATGCGCCATGGTCTGTTGACCAAGTATGTTGACGCATGCCGGACGAGCATGGCGCTCGTGGGAGACTACTCCCCTAGGACGGAGCGGATTCTGCCTAGGCAGAATCCATTGCGCAAGCACAAAGTTTTATCCGCGTTTGGCACGGTAGATACGGAAACCCTGTCCTTCGGCCTTGATGGCACAAACCCCCAGGTGCTCTTCGATCAGCGGTTGGTACTTGAGGAAGCTATTGGCTACAAGCCGGAGTTCGCCGCCGTTTTTCAGATGTTTGGCTGCTTTTCGCAGCAGGTTCTCTGTGGCGAAATAGTCGGTATGCACCCCGACATGGAAGGGTGGGTTGCTCAGGATGGCGCTCAATCCCATCGGCGCCGCATCGATGCCGTCACCGGTAATCACATCGGCTTCCAGGCCGTTGGCCGCCAGGGTCAGGCGACTGCTGGCAGCGGCAAAGGCATCGACATCCAGCAAGGTGACCTGGTTGTGGGGATAACGACGTTTTACCGCCGCGCCCAACACCCCTGCGCCGCAACCGAAGTCCAGCAAGTGGCCGCTTGGCAGTTTATCCAGGTGTTCCAGCAACAGCGAACTGCCGCGATCCAGTCGACCGTGGCTGAACACGCCTGGCAGGCTGATGACTTTCAACGGGCCTTCGGCCAGCGGCAATTCATAGGTCTGGGCCAAGCTTTCCAGCGGTTTGGCGTCGGGTGCGTTGGCCACGGTGACCAGCCACAGCTGGCAATGCCGTGCACTGTCGAGCTTGCGTGGTTTGCCAAACGGGTTCAGCTGTTTGGCTGCGCCTTCGATGCCGCTTTTTTTCTCACCGACCAGGTACAGCTCGCGACCGGCCAGCCGCGAGGCGAGTGCGTTGAGGATGTAGTCGGTCAGGTCCTTGGACTTGGGCAGAAACACCACGGCGCTATCGAATGCGCGCTCAGGTGCATTCACACCGAAATGGCTGCGCTCGGCAAAGCGCGCATCCAGCGCGGCCTGATCGCCGGCGTGCCAACTCCAGCCATGGGCGTCGGGCAGGCGGCCCAGCAAGTCATCGGCGGGCAGACCGGCCAACAACACCGAACCCTGGAATAATTCAGCCTGACGAAGCAGTACTTCACTGCGCGGATCCATAACTGCTCCTGTGGAAAAAAGTGCCGCAGTTTATCAACTGACGACCCGCAGCGCCTTAGCGCTGAAGTATCCCTGGGCGTTTTTGGTCAACTGGCCGACGATTCGTTGCCGCGCTTCGCGACTGCCCCAGGCGTTGTGTGGGGTGACGATCAGGCGTGGAATGTCCTGGGCCAGCAGTGGATTGCCGTTCACCGGCGGCTCCACGCTCAGCACGTCAGTGGCGGCACCCCCCAGGTGACCGTTGCGCAAGGCATCGGCCAGGGCCTGCTCGTCGATCAGGCCGCCACGGGCGGTGTTGACCACGAACGCGCCGGCCTTCATGGACGCCAGTTCACGGGCCCCGATGAAGTGACGGGTGTGTTCGTTGAGCGGACAGTGCAGGGTCAGCGCATCGATTTGCGGCAGCAGCTGTTCCAGCGGCAAGCGGTCTGGCCGGGCAGGGCGCCCCGGAATCTGGCCCAGCAGCACGCGCATGCCAAACGCTTCGGCCAGGCGCGCGACCGCGCCGCCCAATTCGCCGTGACCGAGCAAGCCGAGGGTTTTGCCTTGCAGCTCAACGACCGGGTAATCCAGCAGGCAGAACTGTTTGGCTTGTTGCCAGCGCCCTTCACCGACGGCTTTCTGGTAATCGGCCAGGCGCGTTGCCAGGTTGAGCAGCAGCATGATCGTGTGTTGTGCCACCGATGGCGTGCCGTAACCCTGGCAGTTGCACACGGTTATTCCGTGGGCACGGGCGGCCTCGAGGTCGACGTTGTTGGTGCCGGTGGCGCTGATCAGGATCAGTTTGAGTTCGGGGCTGGCCGCGATGGCGGCCGCGTCGATCCGGATCTTGTTGGTGATGGCGACGGTGGCGCCCTTGAGGTGTTCGACCACCTGGTCGGGCAGGGTCTGGGCGAACAGCTGCAGTTCGCTAAAGCATTCGCGCAGGGGGCTGAGGTCGAGATCGCCCAAGTCCAGGGACGGGTGGTCGAGGAAAACAGCGCGGTGAATGTTCGTCATCAACTGTACCTTTTGTGCAATGAACTGAAGGCGTAATCTGCCGAGCCTACCAGATGAAATAAATAGTTACGCTTGGCCTGAAGGAGCCCTCATGTACTGGACCGAGTTCTTGACCGTTGCGCTGATTCACCTGCTGGCCGTGGCCAGCCCCGGCCCGGACTTTGCCGTGGTGGTACGGGAAAGCGTGACCCATGGTCGTCGCGCCGGCACCTGGACGGCGCTTGGGGTCGGTTCGGCGATTTTTCTCCATGTCGGCTACTCGCTGCTGGGCATCGGCCTGATCGTGTCGCAGTCGATCGTCCTGTTCAACGCCTTGAAATGGGCCGCCGCCGCTTATCTGCTGTACATCGGCTTCAAGGCGCTGCGGGCGCAACCGGCCAAGGCCGTGACAGACGACCTGCACAAGGAAGCCGGCGAGCGCACCGCGCGTGGCGCCTTCACTTCCGGGTTCGTGACCAACGGCCTGAACCCGAAAGCCACGCTGTTTTTCCTGTCGCTGTTCACCGTAGTAATCAACCCGCATACGCCGCTGGCCGTGCAGGCCGGTTACGGGGTTTACCTGGCGGTGGCAACGGCGATCTGGTTTTGCCTGGTGGCCATGTTGTTCAGCCAGCAGCGCGTGCGCGCCGGTTTCGCCCGCATGGGGCATTGGTTCGACCGGACCATGGGCGCGGTGTTGATCGCCATTGGCGTGAAACTCGCGTTGACCGAGATGCACTGAGCGTAACGGTCCACGTTTACCGGCAAATGATGGCGCAATGCCGGTATTCGTACGGCTCTGCAAATCATTCCTTTGGCTGATTTGGCTGGCGATCAGGGGCACTACAGTGCTCACTCTACAGCCACGACCGAGTAGTCAGAAAAGGGATTCTTATGTTGCAGACTCGCGTTATCCCCCCAGCCGAAGGCGCTTACCAGTATCCGCTGCTGATCAAACGGCTGCTGATGTCCGGTGCGCGTTATGAGAAAACCCGTGAGATCGTCTACCGCGACCAGTTGCGCTACAGCTATCCGACCCTGATCGAACGGGTCGCACGGCTGGCCAACGTGCTGACGGCTGCCGGGGTCAAGCCCGGGGATACCGTGGCGGTGATGGATTGGGACAGCCACCGATACCTGGAATGCATGTTCGCCATTCCGATGATCGGCGCGGTGATCCACACCATCAACGTGCGCCTGTCACCGGAACAGATCCTCTACACCATGAATCACGCCGTCGACCGCTTTGTCCTGGTCAACAGCGAGTTCGTGGGACTGTACAACGCGATCGCCGGGCACCTGACCACGGTCGAGAAAACCCTGCTCCTGACCGACCTCCCGGAAAAGACGGCCGACTTGCCAAACCTCGTCGGTGAGTACGAGCAATTGCTGGCAGCGGCAAGCCCGCACTACGACTTCCAGGACTTCGACGAAAACTCGGTGGCGACCACGTTCTACACCACGGGCACCACCGGCAACCCCAAGGGCGTGTACTTCACCCATCGGCAGTTGGTGCTGCACACCATGGGCGTGTCGACGATCATGGGGTCGATCGACAGCGTGCGCCTGCTGGGCACCAACGACGTGTACATGCCCATCACGCCGATGTTCCACGTACATGCCTGGGGCCTGCCCTATGTGGCGACCATGCTCGGGCTCAAGCAGGTGTATCCGGGACGCTACGATCCGGAGTACCTGGTGGAGTTGTGGCGCAAGGAAAAGGTCTCCTTCTCGCATTGCGTGCCGACCATCCTGCAAATGGTCCTCAATGCCAAGGCTGCCCAGGACACCGACTTCGGAGGCTGGAAAATCGTCATCGGTGGCAGTGCGCTCAATCATGCGTTGTACGACGCGGCCAAGGCCAAGGGCATTCAATTGACCGCTGCCTACGGCATGTCGGAAACCGGCCCACTGGTATCGTGCGCTCACCTCAATGACGAATTGATGGCCGGCTCCGAGGACGAACGCACCACCTATCGGATCAAGGCCGGTGTGCCAGGGCCGTTGGTGGAGGCGGCAATCGTCGACACCGAAGGCAATTTCCTGCCCGCCGATGGTGAAACCCAAGGTGAACTGGTGTTGCGCGCCCCGTGGCTTACCGAGGGTTATTTCAACGAGCCGCAGAAGGGTGCCGAGCTCTGGGCCGGCGGCTGGCTGCACACCGGGGACGTGGCGACCCTGGACAGCATGGGCGTGATCGATATCCGCGACCGCATCAAGGATGTGATCAAGACCGGCGGCGAGTGGATCTCCTCCCTGGACCTCGAAGACCTGATCAGTCGCCATGCGGCGGTACGCGAAGTAGCAGTGGTGGGGATTGCCGATCCGCAGTGGGGCGAGCGGCCGTTTGCCTTGCTGGTGCTGCGCGAGGGCCATGCCATTGGAGCCCGGGAACTCAAGGAGCATCTCAAGCCGTTCGTGGAACTGGGGCACCTGAGCAAATGGGCCATTCCAAGCCAGATCGCCATTGTTACTGAAATTCCCAAGACCAGTGTCGGTAAGCTCGACAAGAAGCGAATTCGCGTCGACATCACCGAGTGGCAGGCCAACAACAGCACCTTCCTCTCGACGCTTTAAGCGTCCCTTGGCGTGCCCAAAAGGGCACGCCAGCCCCACCAAGCAAGCGCTTGGCTTGTCAAATTCGTATTTTCAGCCATTCTTGCCGGGCCGACGGGTGTCGGCATGGCAAAGGACTGGTCCAGAGTGCCTGGCAGGCGCAAATCACACTTTAGAGGGATCAAGCACTACTACCTGCTGGCTATAGTCCGCTCAAGGATTTTTAAGAACGGAGCAAACGCACAAACCGGGGCGATGCAACTTTGGAATGACTTTGGGAAGCCGTGGCTCCCTGTTATCCAAGCGTTTTTAGAAGTGCTATTTGCCATAACAATAAAATGCACATGGAGAAGCGTCGATGACATCAGTAAACCAGTTCTGGCGCCGGGCGAAATTGCCGTTGGCCGTCAGCCTTGCCTCTACGCTCGCCGGGCCTGCATTCGGCGTCAGTTTCAACATCGGTGAAATCGAAGGTCAGTTCGACTCTTCCCTGTCGATCGGCGCGAGTTGGTCTACTGAAAGCGCCAACAAAAACCTCATCGGCGTCAACAACGGCGGTCGTGGCCTGTCCCAGACTTCCGATGACGGCCACCTGAACTTCAAGAGCGGTGAAACCTTCTCGAAAATCTTCAAGGGCATCCATGACCTTGAGCTGAAGTATGGCGACACCGGCATTTTTGTCCGTGGCAAATACTGGTACGACTTTGAACTCAAGGACGAAAGCCGTCCGTTCAAGGACATCAGCGACGACAATCGCAAGGAAGGCGCCAAGTCCGCTGGCGGTCAAATCCTCGATGCCTTCGTCTATCACAACTACGCCATTGCCGATCAGCCGGGTTCCGTACGCCTGGGCAAGCAAGTGGTGAGCTGGGGTGAAAGTACCTTCATCGGCAGCGGTATCAACTCGATCAACCCGATCGATGTGTCCGCATTCCGCCGTCCCGGTGCCGAGATCAAGGAAGGCCTGATCCCGGTCAACATGTTCTACGTGTCCCAGAGCCTCACCGAAAATCTCTCGACCGAAGCCTTCTACCAGATCGAATGGGACCAGACTGTCGTCGACAACTGCGGCACGTTCTTCTCGCAGCCGGACGTGATCGCCGATGGTTGCGATAACAACCTGGCGGTACTGCGTACCCAGAACGGGCTCAACAATGCGCTGGCGGCGGCGGGGCTGCCGGCCGGGGCGCGTAACGCTGCCATCAATACCCTCGGCGCCAGGGGCGTGACCTGGGGTAACCCGGACGAAGGCGTGATCGTTCGTCGTGGCCCGGATCGCGATGCCCGTGACAGCGGCCAGTTCGGCGTGTCCTTCAAGTACATGTTCGATCCACTGGACACCGAGTTCGGTGCCTACTTCATGAACTACCACAGCCGTGCGCCGATTTTCAGTGGTCATGGCGCACCGGCGAGCGCTTACAGTGGTGCTGGCCTGGTAGGCGGGCTGGTGGGCTCCGGCCTACCACTGGGTGTGGCGGCGGGCCTGGCGCCGACCTTGCTGCCGTTGGTGGTGGCGGGCAACTCCAGTTACTACGTTGAATACCCTGAAGATATCCGACTGTATGGCCTGAGCTTCTCCACCACATTGCCTAGCGGCACCGCGTGGAGTGGTGAAGTCAGCTACCGGCCGAATGCGCCGGTCCAACTCAACACCACCGACATCCTGTTCTCGGGCCTGACGCCGCTGAACCCTAACGTTTCCGTACTTCAGGGCTCGCCAGGGCAGGACCAGCAAGGTTATCGCCGCAAGGAAGTGACCCAGCTGCAAACGACCTTGACCCACTTCTTCGACCAGGTGATGGGCGCCGAGCGTCTGACCCTGGTGGGTGAAGTCGGCTGGACCCACGTCGGCGGCCTGGAAAGCAACTCCAAGGCACGTTACGGCCGTGACCCGAGCTACGGCCCTGGTCCATTGCCGAACAACCAGTGCGTAACTTTGAACAGCGGCACGCTGGCAGGCGGACCGCAAAACAACGTCAGTCGCTACTGCGAAAACGACGGCTTCACTACTGCCAACTCCTGGGGCTATCGCGGTCGTGCCATCTGGGAATACAACGACGTATTCGCCGGTGTGAACCTCAAGCCGAACGTGGCCTGGTCCCACGACGTGGAAGGTTACTCCCCTGGCCCAGGCGGCAACTTCGAGGAAGGTCGCAAGGCGGTCAGCCTGGGTGTCGATGCCGAGTACCAGAACACCTACACCGCAAGCCTGGCGTACACCAACTTCTTCGACGGCAAGTACACCACCGTGGATGACCGCGACTTCGTTGCGCTCAGCTTTGGCGTGAACTTCTAAGCACTATTTTCAGGACGAGTACACACATGAAAATAACCAAGAGTCTGTTCCACGCCGGTGTCCTGGGACTGTCGTTGCTGGCGACCAGCGTAATGGCAGCGGTCCCGGCGGCAGAAGCGGACAAGCTGGGCAAGAGCCTGACCCCGATGGGCGCCGAAATGGCGGGCAATGCCGACGGTTCGATCCCGGCCTGGAAACCGATGCCGAAAAATGCCGGCAGCGTCGACAGCAAGGGTTTCCTGTCCGATCCGTACGCCAGCGAAAAACCGCTGTTTACCATCACCGCGCAGAACGTCGACCAGTACAAGGCCAAGCTCGCTCCGGGCCAGTACGCGATGTTCAAACGCTACCCTGAAACCTACAAGATGCCGGTTTACCCGTCCCATCGCGGTGCCACCGTGCCGGATGAGGTGTTCGCCTCCATCAAGAAGAACGCCACCACCACCGAGCTGGTATCAGGCGGTAACGGGCTGAAAAACTTTGAAACCGCGATACCGTTCCCGATTCCGAAAAGCGGCGTGGAAGTCATCTGGAACCACATCACCCGTTATCGCGGCGGCAGCGTAACCCGACTGGTCACCCAAGCCACGCCACAGCCGAACGGTTCGTTCAGCCTGGTGTACTTCCAGGACCAGTTCGTATTCCGTGACAAGATGAAGGACTACGATCCGGCGAACCCGGGCAACATCCTGTTCTACTTCAAGCAGAAAGTGACCGCGCCGGCACGTCTGGCCGGTGGTGTGCTGCTGGTGCACGAGACCCTCGACCAAGTGGCGGAACCGCGTTCGGCATGGGTCTACAACGCCGGTCAACGTCGCGTGCGTCGTGCGCCACAAGTGTCCTATGACGGACCGGGTACCGCGGCAGACGGCCTGCGTACCTCCGACAACCTGGACATGTACAACGGCGCGCCGGATCGTTACGACTGGAAGCTCGAAGGCAAGAAAGAGATGTACATCGCTTCCGACGCCTACAAGCTCGATGATCCGAAGCTCAAGTACAGCGACATCATCAAGGCCGGCCACATCAACCAGGACCTGGCTCGCTACGAGCTGCGCCGGGTATGGCATGTGGTGGCAACCTTGAAGGAAGGTCAGCGCCACATCTACGCCAAGCGTGACTTCTACATCGATGAAGACACCTGGCAGGCGGCTGTGATCGACCACTACGACGGTCGTAATCAACTCTGGCGCGTGGCGGAAGCTCATGCCCAGAACTATTACAACGTCCAGGTGCCGTGGTACACCCTGGAGGCTCTGTACGACCTGCAATCGGGTCGTTACCTGGCACTGGGCATGAAGAACGAAGAGAAGTCGGCGTATGACTTCGGCTTCACTGCCACCACCAGCGACTTCACCCCGGCGGCATTGCGCCAGGATGGTGTTCGCTAACGTGCAATGACCTGAGGCCGCATCCTCCGGAAAAACGCCCCGACTGGTTCGGGGCGTTTTTTTTTGCGTTTTCACTGTAGGAGCGAGCATGCTCGCGAAAAACCAGAGAGCACCGCGTGGTGCCAGACTTCACGCGCTATCGTTCACGACCATCGTCGGAACGCCGCCCGGAGCAGGCTCGCTCCTACAGTGTGTGTAGACTTTTTGTAGCCATTTGTAGCAATAACCTTCATTCCGTCCTCGTTTACCGCTAGTCTGCGGACATCTGCAACGCCGCCACCCGCAACACTAACAAGAGCCGGCCATGACTGATCTGTCCCCACCACCAGGTCCTGCAAGCGTCGCTGTCGCCGCGCTGGACGGGCGCTTTTTCAGGCCGCCATTGCCGGACGGCCATGTGCTGCGTCCACGCTTGTGCGAGCGCCTGAGCGCCGGTCTCGGTGGCAGGTTGCTGCTGGTCAGCGCACCGGCCGGGTTCGGCAAGAGTTCGTTGGCGGTGGAGTTCTGTCAGGCACTGCCGCCGCACTGGCAAAGTCTCTGGCTGGGTCTGAGTCCGCGTGACAACGACCCGGGCCGGTTCCTCGAGCGGTTGCTCGAAGGCCTGCAGGATTTTTTTCCGCAACTGGGCAGGCAGTCCCTCGGATTATTGAAGATGCGCCAGCGTCATCAGCCGTTCGCCTTCGAAGAATGGCTGGACGGGCTGCTCGACGAGCTGGCCGTGCATCTATCGACGGCGAGCCCCCTGTTGCTGGTGCTCGATGACTATCACCTGGCCCAGGGGCCGGTGCTCGATCGCTGCCTGCAGTTTTTCCTCAACCACCTTCCTGATGGCTTGCTGGTGATGGTCACCAGTCGGCAGCGTCCGGACTGGCACCTGGCGCGGTTGCGCCTGTCGCGCCAGCTGCTGGAGTTGCATGAACAGGATTTGCGCCTGACCCACGATGAAGCCTTGAGCCTGCTCGATCGGCACAGCAGTTCGTTGCGTGGCGAGGCGCTGGAAAACCTGATCCAGCGCAGCGAAGGCTGGGTTGCCGGGTTGCGCTTCTGGTTGCTGGCCGCCTCCGAGGCAGGCAATCAGGGGGCAATGCCCCAGGCACTGCACGGTGGGGAAGGATTGATCCGCGATTACCTGCTGGAGGAGGTGATTGATTGCCTGCCCGCCGAGGTACAAGCCTTCCTCTACGACACCGCCCACCAGGAACGTTTTTGCAGCGAACTGTGCGATGCCATTCGCGACGCCCATGACAGCGCCGAAATCCTGCGCTTCCTGGCTGCCCACCAAGTGTTCCTGGTGCCGCTGGACGAACACGGCCACTGGTATCGCTATCACCATCTGTTTTCCGACCTGCTACGCACCCGGCCGGGCGCGCAATCGATGGTGCCGGCCGCCAGCCTGCACCTGCGTGCCTGTCGCTGGTTCAACGCCCAAGGCTTGCTCGATGAAGCGGTCGAGCAAGCGTTGCGAGCCGGGCACCTGGACGTTGCGGCAAACCTGGTGCAAAACCTTTCCGAAGAACAACTGCTGGCCGAACAGAACGTCGGCATGTTGCTGCGCTGGAAAATGGACTTGCCCGATAGCCTGCTGATCAGCACGCCTCGCCTGATCGTGCTCTACAGCTGGGCGTTGGGCCTGGCCTGCCAGCTGGACGCTGCCGAGGAACTGGCCAGCCACCTGAGCCGCTTCCTGCCAGCGCCGTCGGCCACCGCGCAGAAGTCGATGCTGGCGCAATGGCTGGCCCTGAGCGGGATCATCGCGCGCGGGCGCGGTAACCGCGAGCTGACCCTACGTTACTGCACCGAAGCGCTGGAGAGTCTTCCGTGCAAGCGCTATGGCCAGCGATTGATGTGCCTTTCGACCCTGTCCAACCTGGCGATTGCCGATGGCGACATGTGGCGTGCCAGGGCGTTGAACCGTGACTCCCTGGAACTTGCGCAACGGGTTGGCAATCCGCTGTTCGAGGCGCTGGCCCACTACGACCGGGCTCGTGTATTGCAGGCGCGGGGCGAAATACTGCGAGCACTGGATGAAGTCCGCCAAGGGCTGCAACGCTTGCAGGGGCTACCGGCGCAGCGGCTCTTTGCCGTACGTGCCCGACTGACGTTGTATGAGGGCTTTCTGTTGGCCTTGCGCCTGCAACCTCAAGCGGCGCGGCTGCGCTTGCAGGCCGGTTTAGGAGAAGCCCGCGCCTGTCGTGATATCAGCGTGCTGATCGGCCATTGCGTGATCGCCCGGCTTGAAGGCAACAGCGGTGAGTTCGCCAAGGCCTTTGCCGAGCTCGCCGAAGCCGAGCGGCTGATGCACATCTGGGACGTGCCGCCGATCTACTACCTGGCAATGATTACCCTGGTCAAATGCGAACTCTGGCTGGCCCAGGGGCGTACCGACCTGGCGCAAGCCTGGCTGGCGCGCTTGGGGCAGACCTACAACGGCGAGCAACCCGCCGCGCCACCGGAGTTCCATCCGCAACTGCCGCTGCACATCGAACTGCAGCAAGCGTTGCTGGAGGTCATCCAGAACCAGCCGATGCTGGCCGAAGGGCGATTGAACGCGCTGCTCGAACATGGTCAGCAAACCGGTCGGCAGATGCTCAGTGCAATGGCGCTGACGCAAAAAGTTTCGCTGTTGCTGGCCAGCGGGCGCGAACCCGAGGCCCGCAAGGCGCTGGTCCAGGCATTGGACGCCGCAGCCGGCGGCGTATTGCAACCCTTTGAAAAGCTATTGGCCGAGCATCCGGACTGGCTGCGTGGGCAGCTTCAACTCTGTGCGCCGACCCCGGTTACCCAGGAACTTGCAGACAAACTTCCAGCCATGACCTCTCGCCCGACGCTGGAGCCCATCCCCGCGTCAGAACAACTCAGCACCCGGGAAATGGCCGTCCTGCGCCTGATCGCCCAAGGCTGCTCGAATCAGGAAATCAGCGACCAGCTGTTCATTTCGCTGCATACGGTGAAAACCCATGCCAGCCATATCAACAGCAAGCTGGGGGTAGAGCGGCGCACGCAGGCGGTGGCGCGGGCTAAGGAGTTGGGGGTGTTGGTGTAGCGTTGGGCGTTTTTTTGCTGGCGTAACCAAGAACCAGCCTTGGTCGCGTCGCCAGCCCATGCATTGCAGCAGGCTCATTGCACGCCCCGTGATCGGTGGATGCCCAAGGTAATGAGGTAGCGTTCTTCTGTGGGGCGCTTGACGTCCTTGAAACGGCTAACCACCAGCATCAGTTGGTACTTATCACCTGCTCGCCAATAGGCTGATCCGCCTTTGTTCTCATCGCGCAATTGGTCACGCCATTGTGGAGTGTCGGCGAACGAGGGGAAATCCTTGACCCGGATGGCCACCCAGCCAGCGTTGCGCCATTGCTCTTGCAGATCCAACACGACCTTGAGGGTGTCGTCGAGCAGCAGTGGCTCGATTTGCGGGGACATGCGGACACCTCTCACCTTCTCGTCGGTAAAGCTCACCGTAAAGAAGCGGGCCAATGGAGTTACAAAGCCATAATGGGGGTCTACGAAACGCAGACGTGCATCAGACTTTGGGGTATTGAACCAGGATTGCCCCGGTATGGCTGGATCGATCCTTGCGCTGGAGCGTTGGCGCATAGCCTCGTACGGTTCGCCAATCACCAGCGCAATTTCGGGCTCATCCGTTAGGGCTTCAATCGTTGCCAATGTCAGCAGGGCCATGACCGCAAGAGCGAATACACTGCGTCGCCAATCCACACGTTGCAGCAGGCTCATCGCACTCCACCGCCCAAGGCGATTTCCCGAATTGATTGCTCAAGCAGCTCGCGCTGGTCGCTATTCAGCAGGCCATCAAACTGTTTCGCGGCCCTGAGCACAAAGGGCATGCGCTGATTGATATCGGCCAGGTTGGCATTGCGGTGGTTGCTGAAACCAATGGTGCGTCCGTCGTCGACGCGTCGGCACTGACTGGCCAGGGTCAGCTCGACGGCTTCTGCGGCACCGGCTGGGATACCGATGACGTAGGAAAAATGGTTACTGCGCAATAGCGCGTTGAGTCGCCAGTCGCTGTACATCGCCGGTTGCAGGATATTGACCTGTTCGTGCTCGGCCAGAAGCGCGACACTTTCGGCGATGTTGCCCGCCTCAATCGCCTCAAAGGCTTGCAAGATTTCCTCGTGGTCAGTCCCGAACTTCAGGGTATTCTGCCCAACTGGCCACAGCACTGGATACTCACCACTCCCATAGATGTTTTTCCGTGCAGCCAGGCAATCCTTCAGCGCCTCCAGCCCCCGCTCCTGGTAGAACACATGCAATGGATACACATCCAGGAACAGAGTGGTATTACCCATCGCCAACATCTCGTACACAAACTTGTACATCCGTTGCGAGTAGGACAAAGGACTGTCGGCACCCCAATGGGTGAAGCCCCACACCGGGTTGTCACGGTTGGCTTCTTCGTATTCGCGTTGGCGCTGCTCAAACTCGCGAATGGTCGCGCGCTTTTCCCGCTCACTGGGGCTGAGCAAACCTCTCAATCCTTGTCTGGCACTGTCCCTCAGTTGCTGTATCGTTTCCTCTTCCGCCTGAATTTTCTCGATCGTGTCGGCCGCGTGCAGCAATCCACAACCCACCTGTTTCGAGGCGAAGGCCGCCAGCCCGGCCCACTGGAAACGCGGGTCGTGGCGCCACAGCTGGGCATAGGCGGCATTGATCGCCTTGTTGCGCGCCTTCGGGTCGGCGATCAGCTTGCCGTTCGGTGCCACGACGTTTTCGACCCGCTGCTGGTAGCCGCGCCAATGGTTTTCGCAGGCCGTTCCTGGCCGTTCGCTGAGCGTCGGTGAGGGTGCCCGCGCTGAAGTGAAACTGGATTGTCGCGGCGTCACCGGGTTGCTGGGGGCCATTGGCGCGGCCTCCTGTTGAGGGGCACTTCTCGCGGCTGGTGGCGCAGCACCCTGTCGGGACTCATAGGTGGCGGTGGTAAACGAGGGGACGAGCCCAGCCTTGCAGGGACAGCCGCTGCGGCTGTCCAGCGAGCCCGCCACCAGGCCCCCGTGACTGCCAAAGAACGCGATGCCACCCTCGATTTCGTAGGTTTCATCATTTTTGCCACAGGACACCGGATCCCCTGCGCGAGCATGGGCGAATCCAAACATCATGACGCGGGTATCGGCGTCCAGCACCTCGCCACCACAGGTGGTCTTGTCACCCTTGCGAATGAAATATCCCTTTGCCATTGCTTGAACTCCTTGTCTGATGACGATCAAATTGCTCCTGCTCCCAAATGAAGGGGAGGAGTGGCAAAGTGCTGCGCTCAGGGTTCACTACGAGGCTGTCAGGCGTAAATCAGACGTTTCCTTGTTTGCTGTAGGTCGTTTCTACAATCGGGCAGGGGCAGTGAACGGCATCGGCGATGTCGTCGAGCTGTGCCAGAATAGGCCATCCATTTTTCCCAGGAACACCCATGGACGCTGCCAAACCTGCGCTGATCCGCGAAACCTTCCCTGTCGGCCCGTTGCAGTGCAACTGCACGATCATCGGCGACCCGATCACGAAAAAAGCCATCGTGGTCGACCCGGGCGGCAATCACGAACTGATCCTCGCGCGGCTCGATGCTTTGGGCTTGAAGGTGGTCAGTATCATTCACACCCACGCGCACCTCGATCACTTCCTGGCCTCTGGCCAGTTGAAGGAAAAAACCGGCGCCACCCTGCATCTGCACAAGGAAGATCAATTTCTTTGGGACAACCTGGAGATGCAATGCCAGATGTTCGGCGTGCCCTACACGCCGGTACCGTCACCGGACCGCTGGCTGGCAGACGATGAAGAGTTGGCGTGTGGTTGTGGTGTGGCTTTGCACACACCGGGTCACACCCCAGGCTCCATGAGCTTCTGGTTCGCCGACGCGAAGCTGCTGATCGCCGGGGATACCTTGTTCCGGCGCGGGGTAGGGCGCACGGATCTATGGGGCGGCGATCAGGCGACCATCGTGCGTTCGATCAAGCAGCGCTTGTATACCCTCGACGAAGAGGCGACGGTCGTGGCCGGACATGGTCCGGATACGCGCTTGGGTGATGAAATGCGCGAGAACCCTTTTGTTCGCGCCTGATTTGTAACGAGTGGAATTTTTACCTCGGGAAATGATCCAACGCCGGCAATGGTTCGATGCTTGAAACCGTTGCACCACAGAATGCAAAAAAGTAGGAGCTCTACATGTTCACCACGCCTCGTTTGATTATTGTCGCTACTGCCGTGGCTTTGTTGGCCGGTTGCGCATCGCCCAACCCCTACGACAACCAGGGCCAGGCCGATAGCGGCTCCACGGGCATGAGCAAAACCGCCAAGTACGGTGGCCTTGGGGCTCTGGCAGGTGCAGTGGCCGGTGCTGCCATCAACCACGACAACCGTGGCAAGGGCGCGCTCATTGGTGCTGCTGTAGTGGGTGCTTCCGCCGCGGGTTACGGCTACTACGCCGACCAGCAGGAGAAAAAACTGCGTGCCAGCATGGCCAACACCGGTGTCGAAGTGCAGCGTGAGGGTGATCAGATCAAGCTGATCATGCCGGGCAATATCACGTTCGCCACCGATTCGGCGAACATCGCTTCGAGCTTCTACCAGCCGCTGAACAACCTGGCCGGCTCGCTGAAAGAGTTCAACCAGAACCAGATCGAAATCGTCGGTTACACCGACAGCACCGGCAGCCGCCAGCACAACATGGACCTGTCCCAGCGTCGTGCCCAGAGCGTGGCGACCTACCTGACCTCGCAAGGCGTGAGCGGCGCCAACCTGAGCGCCCGCGGCGCCGGCCCGGATAACCCGGTCGCCAGCAACGCCGATGCCAATGGTCGGGCGCAGAATCGCCGGGTAGAGGTCAACCTGAAGGCGATTCCAGGCCAGCAGTACGGTGCTCAGCAATAAGGCAACGTCGCCTGACTGAACCCCAGGCATAAAAACCGCCCGATCTTAAACAGACCGGGCGGTTTTTTTGTGTTGCCACAACGGGCCCCATCGCGAGCAGGCTCGCTCCCACATTTGAAGTGCATATTCCTGTGGGAGCGAGCCTGCTCGCGAAGGGGCCGGCACAGGCAAAGAGGCATTCAGAAACAAAAAGCCCTCGAACATTCACATGTCCGAGGGCTTTTTCACACCTGAAACCTGATTACTTCTTCAGGCCGTAATGCTCATCGAGCATGCCCGGCGCGTTCGGGGCTTTCGGTGCGTAGTCGCGCGGTGGTTCCTGATTGCGCGGCGGCGTCAGGCGTTCCCGTGGAGCCTGCGTTGCATCGGCGTGCAGGGAAGCCAGCAGGCGTTGACGAGTCTGTTCGTCCAGGGCCAGGCGGTTGGCACCCTCGGCGAGATGATCCTGCACTTCCTGATAGCTTTGAGTCAGTTTCTTGACCAGTGTCGCTGTGCTGTTGAAGTGGGTCACCACTTCGTTCTGATAATTGTCGAAACGTTCCTGAATATCGTCCAGCTGACGTTGCGTGCTGCTAGGCGCGGCATTCGGCGCAAGGCGAGCGATCAGAAACCCAATGGCGACACCCACAACCAGGGCAAGAGTCGGTAACAACCAAACTAAGAGCGAGTGTTCCACGAGTCCTTCCTCTATAAACGGCTTTGCTTTACGTTAACGGCTCGAACCTGCGCTGTATACCGCGATTCACTCGCAATAGACAGCCACAGACAATTTGCTAGACGAGTCGACCCGATTCGAGGTCACGGAGTTCCTTCCTTGCTTATGCGCGAAACACCTGTAGTGATTGATGGCCCTGTCGGCCAACTGGAAGCACTGTACCTGGACAACGAGCAGTCGCGTGGCCTGGCGCTCATCTGTCATCCGAACCCGGTGCAAGGTGGCACCATGCTCAACAAAGTGGTCTCGACGTTGCAGCGCACTGCGCGCGACGCCGGACTGATCACCCTGCGCTTCAACTATCGGGGCGTCGGTGCCAGCGAAGGCACCCACGACATGGGCACCGGCGAAGTCGACGATGCCCAGGCCGTCGCCGAATGGTTTCGGGCCCGACACCCGGAATTGCCGCTGACCCTGTTCGGTTTTTCCTTCGGCGGCTTTGTTGCAGCAAGTCTCGGCGGGCGCCTCGAGGCCAAGGGCGAGAAGCTCAAGCATCTTTTCATGGTCGCACCGGCGGTCATGCGTCTGGGCGCTGAAGATCAACTGCCGCAGCAGGGCGAATTGACGTTGATCCAGCCGGAAACCGACGAAGTGATCGATCCGCAGCTGGTTTACCAATGGTCCGACAAGCTCGAACGTCCCCATGAGCTGCTGAAAGTGGCAGAATGCGGACACTTTTTTCATGGCAAGCTGACCGATCTCAAGGATCTGATCCTGCCGCGTCTCTCGAATTGATTGCAGTCTGACAAGCGATTACCCATGACGACTCGTACCCGTATCCTCACCGGCATCACCACCACCGGCACGCCGCACCTGGGCAACTACGCAGGCGCCATCCGCCCGGCGATCCTTGCCAGCCGTGACAGCAATGCCGATTCGTTCTATTTCCTGGCCGACTACCACGCCCTGATCAAGTGCGATGACCCGCTGCGCATCCAGCGCTCGCGCCTGGAGATCGCCGCGACCTGGCTGGCCGGTGGCCTGGATGTGGACCGCGTGACCTTCTACCGTCAGTCCGACATTCCGGAAATCCCCGAGCTGACCTGGCTGCTGACCTGCGTCGCCGCCAAGGGCCTGCTCAATCGCGCCCATGCCTACAAGGCCTCGGTGGACAAGAACATCGAGACCGGTGAAGACCCGGACGCCGGCATCACCATGGGCCTGTACAGCTACCCGGTGCTGATGGCCGCGGACATCCTGATGTTCAACGCGCACAAGGTGCCGGTCGGTCGCGACCAGATCCAGCACGTGGAGATGGCCCGGGACATCGGCCAGCGCTTCAACCACCTGTTCGGCCAGGGCAAGGAATTCTTCACCATGCCCGAGGCGTTGATCGAGGAAAGCGTGGCCACGCTGCCGGGCCTGGACGGCCGCAAGATGTCCAAGAGCTACGACAACACCATTCCGTTGTTCAGCAGCGCCAAAGAAATGAAGGATGCGATTTCCCGTATCGTCACCGACTCCCGTGCACCGGGTGAGGCAAAAGATCCGGACAATTCGCACCTGTTCACCTTGTTCCAGGCGTTCGCCACCCCCGCGCAAGCTGACGAATTCCGCAGCGACCTGCTGCAGGGGCTGGGTTGGGGCGAGGCGAAGAACCGCCTGTTCCAACTGCTGGACAGCGAGCTGGGCGAGTCCCGCGAGCGTTACAACCAACTGATCGAGCGCCCGGCGGATCTTGAAGACATCCTGCAGCACGGGGCGAAAAAGGCGCGGACAGTCGCGACTCCTTTCCTCAACGAATTGCGCGAAGCGGTAGGCCTGCGTTCGTTCGTTGCCCAGGCTCAAGTGGCAACGACCACCAAGAAGAAAGCCGCGAAGGCTGCGCGTTTTGTCAGCTTCCGTGAAGATGACGGCAGTTTCCGCTTCCGTTTGCTGGCGGCCGATGGCGAGCAACTGTTGCTGTCGCGCAACTTCGCCGACGGTAAAACCGCCGGGCAGGTGACCAAACAGCTGCAGTCGGGCCAGCCATTGGACGTGCGCAGCGAAGCCCTGGGCTTCAGCGTCTGGCTTGAAGATCAGTGCGTGGGTGACAGCCCGGCGTTCGCTGACAGCGGCGCGCGTGATGCGGCGATCGAGGCTTTGCGGATCGCCCTGACGCCAGTCCAGGAATAATCAACGGCTCGGCCCGACCAAGGGCTGATTGCCATTCCCACGGGCCATCGCTACAGTGACGGCCCGTTTTTGTTGCCTTGCTAACGAATTATGACGCCCCTAGAACGATATCAAGCTGATCTGAAACGCCCGGAATTCTTCCATGATGCCGCGCAGGAAACTGCCGTGCGTCATCTGCAGCGCCTGTACGACGATCTGGTCGCGGCCGAGCAGAACAAGCCGGGCCTGCTGGGCAAACTGTTTGGCAAGAAGGATCAGGCGCCGGTCAAGGGCCTGTACTTCTGGGGCGGCGTGGGTCGCGGCAAGACTTACCTGGTCGACACCTTCTTCGAAGCGCTGCCGTTCAAGGAAAAGTCCCGGACTCACTTCCACCGCTTCATGAAGCGCGTGCACGAAGAGATGAAGACCCTGGGCGGCGAGAAAAACCCGCTGACCATCATTGCCAAGCGCTTCGCCACCGAAGCCCGGGTGATCTGCTTCGATGAATTCTTCGTCTCCGACATCACCGACGCCATGATCCTCGGCACCTTGATGGAAGAACTGTTCAAGAACGGTGTCACCCTGGTCGCGACGTCGAACATCGTGCCGGACGGCCTGTACAAGGACGGCTTGCAACGCGCGCGCTTCCTGCCGGCCATCGCGCTGATCAAGCAAAACACCGAGATCGTCAACGTCGATAGCGGCGTCGACTATCGCCTGCGTCACCTCGAACAAGCGGAGCTGTTCCACTTCCCGCTCGACGAAGCCTCCCACGAAAGCCTGCGCAAGAGCTTCCGCGCGCTGACGCCGGAATGCACCGCAGCGATCGAAAACGACGTGCTGATGATCGAGAACCGCGAAATTCGTGCCCTTCGCACCTGTGACGACGTGGCGTGGTTCGACTTTCGCGAACTCTGCGACGGCCCGCGCAGCCAGAACGACTACATCGAACTGGGCAAGATCTTCCACGCCGTGTTGCTCAGCGGTGTCGAGCAGATGAGCGTCACGACCGATGACATCGCCCGACGGTTCATCAACATGGTCGACGAATTCTACGATCGCAACGTCAAGCTGATCATTTCTGCCGAAGTCGAACTCAAGGACCTCTACACCGGTGGTCGCCTGAACTTTGAGTTCCAGCGAACCCTGAGTCGCTTGCTCGAAATGCAGTCCCACGAGTTCCTGGCCCGGGCGCATAAGCCGTAGGACGATTCGGAAAATAAAAAGGGCCTGCAGATGCAGGCCTTTTTTTATGCGCTGAATATCCCCTGTAGGAGCTGCCGCAGGCTGCGATTTTTTGATCTTAAAAATCAAAAGATCGCAGCCTGCGGCAGCTCAGTGTTTTGCGAATGCCTTGAGGTTCAGGCCGCTTGCTGGAACTGCTGCCGATACTGGTTCGGCGACAACTCCGTGTGTTGGCGGAACAGTCGTGCGAAGAAGCTCGCATCGTCGTAACCAACTTCGTAGCTGATGGTCTTGATGCTCTTGCGGCTGCCGGACAGCAAGCCTTTGGCGGTTTCGATGCGCAGGCGCTGCAGGTAATGCAGGGGTTTGTCGCCGGTGGCGGTCTGGAAGCGGCGCATGAAGTTGCGGATGCTCATGCCATGTTCGCGGGCGACGTCTTCGAAACGGAATTTGTCAGCGAAGTGTTCTTCGAGCCAGTGCTGGATCTGCAGGATGATCACGTCCTGATGCAGCTTTTGCCCGCCGAAGCCGATTCTTCCCGGCGAGTAGCTGCGTTGCACCTCATAGAGGATGTCTCGTGCTACAGCCTGGGAGACGTTGGCGCCGCAGAAGCGCTCGATCAGGTAGACGTACAGGTCGCATGCCGAGGTAGTGCCACCCGCGCAATACAGGTTGTCGGCGTCGGTGAGGTGCTTGTCCTGATTGAGTTGCACCTTCGGGAAGCGTTCTGCAAAGGCATTGAAGAAGCGCCAGTAGGTGGTCGCCTCCTTGCCATCGAGCAGACCGGCTTCGGCGAGCCAGAACACGCCGGTGGCCTCGCCACAGAGTACAGCGCCGCGCGCATGTTGCTGGCGCAGCCAGGACAGGACCTCGGGATGACGTTTGCTCAGGGTTTCGAAATCGTCCCAGAACGCGGGAATGACGATGATGTCGGCATTTTCCAGGCCGCCGTCCACCGGGATCACTACGTCGCTGAAGGTATTGACCGGTTTGCCGTCGGGGCTGACCAGTCGGGTTTCGAACGCTGGCGTCAGGCCATGGCCCAGTTGTTTGCCGTAACGCAGGCTGGCGAGGTGGAAGAAGTCCTTGGCCTGCATGAGGGTGGAGGCGAAAACCCGGTCAATGGCCAGGATGCTGACGCGCCGCAAGGGCGTGGAGGCTTGGTTAGACATAATTCAACTTTATTCTTATAGGGGAAAGTGGTCACCAGACGGCTGGATCGTCTTATTTTTTGTCGGATGTGTCCAGTGTCCTGTATCGGGCGCCAGGCTTAGTCTCTGAAGGTCCATTCCTTTAAAAACAAAGATAAGGTGCCGCATGATTCCGAGAACCTTGTTCAGCTCCGAGCACGAACTTTTTCGCGACAGTGTGCGAACGTTCCTCGAGAAAGAAGCGGTGCCGTTCCATGGGCAATGGGAAAAACAGGGCTATATCGACCGTCAACTCTGGAACAAGGCGGGGGAGGCGGGGATGTTGTGCTCGCATCTGCCGGAGCAGTACGGCGGGTTGGGGGCGGACTTTCTATACAGCGCGGTGGTTATCGAAGAGATAGGGCGCCTCGGATTGACCGGTATCGGTTTTTCCCTGCATTCGGACATCGTTGCGCCCTATATCCTGCATTACGGCAGTGAAACGTTGAAACACAAATACCTGCCCAAACTGGTTTCCGGGGAGATGGTCAGTGCCATTGCGATGACCGAGCCGGGTGCGGGCTCCGACTTGCAAGGCGTGAAGACCACTGCCGTGCTGGACGGCGACGAGTATGTAATCAACGGCTCGAAGACGTTCATCACCAACGGTTTCCTCGCCGACCTGGTGATCGTCGTGGCCAAGACTGATCCCAAGGCGGGCGCGAAGGGCACCAGTCTGTTTCTGGTGGAAGCCAATACGCCGGGTTTCGACAAGGGCAAGCGGCTGGAAAAGGTCGGAATGAAGGCCCAGGACACCTCGGAGCTGTTTTTCCAGGACGTGCGAGTGCCCAGGGAAAACCTGCTGGGCCAGGCCGGGATGGGGTTCGCCTATCTGATGCAGGAACTGCCGCAGGAGCGCCTCACCGTGGCCATCGGCGGGCTGGCTTCGGCTGAAGCGGCGTTGCAATGGACCCTGGAGTACACCCGAGAGCGCAAAGCCTTCGGCCAGGCGATTGCCGACTTCCAGAACACTCGTTTCAAACTCGCCGAGATGGCGACCGAGATTCAGATCGGCCGGGTCTTTGTCGACCGCTGCGTGGAGTTGCACCTGCAAGGCAAGCTCGACGTACCGACGGCGGCGATGGCGAAGTATTGGGGCACGGACCTGCAGTGCAAGGTGCTCGACGAGTGCGTGCAATTGCATGGCGGTTACGGGTTCATGTGGGAATACCCGATCGCCCGGGCGTGGGCGGATGCGCGGGTGCAGCGGATCTATGCCGGGACCAATGAAATCATGAAGGAGATTATTGCGCGGTCGCTTTGATCTTGCGGCGACTGCTAGGGCGCCATCGCGGGCAAGCCCGCTCCCACAGGTTTTGAGCTGTACACAGCATTTGTGAACACCCTGCTCACTGTGGGAGCGGGCTTGCCCGCGATGGCGATTTATTGATCAATCAAGGGGCGGGATTCGGATGATCCTTGTGGATCGCCTCGATCCCTTCCAGCACTTCATCCGACAACTTCAGATCAAAACTGGCAATGTTGCTGTCCAGTTGCTCCAGTGTCGTGGCGCCAATGATGTTGCTGGTCACGAACGGCTGTTGCGTGACGAATGCCAGGGCCATTTGCGCCGGGTCCAGGCCGTGCTCGCGGGCCAGTGCAACGTAGCGGCTGCAGGCCGCTTCCGACTGCGGGTTGAAATACCGACTGAAGCGGCTGTAGAGGCTCAGCCGACCTTTTGGCGGGCGGGCCCCACCTTCGTACTTGCCTGACAGGAAACCGAATGCCAGCGGCGAATAGGCGAGTAGGCCGCATTGTTCGCGGATGGCGATTTCCGCCAGGCCGACCTCGAAACTGCGGTTGAGCAGGTTGTACGGGTTCTGGATCGACACCGCGCGCGGCCAGCCACGGGCTTCGGCCAGGACCAGGAAGCGCATGGTGCCCCACGGCGTTTCGTTGGACAGGCCGATATGGCGGATCTTGCCGGCCTTGACCTGTTCGTCCAGCGCTTCGAGGGTGTCTTCAAGGGGTGTCAGGTTGGCTTCGGTCTTGTGCTTGTAGCCCAATTGGCCGAAGAAGTTGGTGCTGCGCTCCGGCCAGTGCAACTGGTACAGGTCGATATAATCGGTTTGCAGGCGCTGGAGGCTGGCGTCCACGGCTTCGGTGATGTGCTGGCGATTGTGGCGCAGGTTCTTGTCGCGGATGTAGTCGATGGTATTGCCGGGGCCGGCGATCTTGCTGGCGAGGATCCAGTCGCTGCGATCGCCACGGCTCTTGAAGTAATTGCCGATGTAGCGTTCGGTGCTGGCATAGGTTTCGGCCTTGGGCGGCACCGGGTACATTTCAGCGGTATCGATGAAGTTGATCCCGGCGTCCTTGGCTCGCTCGATCTGGGCGAAGGCGTCTGCCTCGCTGTTTTGCTCGCCCCAGGTCATGGTTCCGAGGCAGATTGCGCTCACGTTCAGGTTGGTTCGGCCTAGCTGGCGATACTCCATCGGGTAGCTCCTTGGGCAAAACAATCATAAAAGCAGGTTGAATTATTTTTCGCAATCTGCATAATTGCGCACCTCTTTCTGCAGTGGAAGTGATGCGCCGCCGCCGAAGAATCTTGCCGTTGAACGGACGCGCCGACCCGAGCCCCCGAAAGCGTCTGTATCCGGCTGCCTTTGACTTGTCAAAGTACGCACTATTCAGTAAGATCCGCCGTCTAATTTACAGGGCGGCCCCTGAGGCTATAAAGAATGAAAACTTTTACTGCTAAACCGGAAACAGTAAAGCGCGACTGGTTTGTCGTCGACGCTGCTGGTCAGACCCTGGGTCGTCTGGCCACCGAAATCGCGAGCCGTCTGCGTGGCAAGCACAAGCCTGAGTACACTCCTCACGTTGACACCGGCGACTACATCGTCGTAATCAACGCCGAGCAGATCCGTGTTACCGGCGCTAAAACCACTGACAAAATGTACTACTCCCACTCCGGTTTCCCGGGCGGCATCAAGTCGATCAACTTTGAAAAGCTGATCGCCAAGGCCCCTGAGCGCGTGATCGAGACCGCGGTCAAAGGCATGCTGCCTAAGAACCCGCTGGGTCGCGACATGTACCGTAAGCTGAAAGTCTATGCGGGCGCTGCACACCCTCATACTGCTCAGCAGCCCCAAGAACTGAAGATTTAACGGAATAGTTCATTATGTCGGCGACTCAAAATTACGGCACTGGCCGTCGCAAGACCGCAACCGCACGCGTTTTCCTGCGTCCGGGTACTGGTAACATCTCCATCAACAATCGTTCGCTGGATAATTTCTTCGGCCGCGAAACTGCCCGCATGGTAGTTCGTCAGCCGCTGGAATTGACTGAGACTGTCGAGAAGTTCGACATCTACGTCACCGTGATCGGCGGTGGTGTGAGTGGTCAAGCTGGCGCAATCCGCCACGGCATCACCCGCGCTCTGATGGACTACGACGAGACTCTGCGCAGCGCCCTGCGTAAAGCCGGCTTCGTAACCCGCGATGCACGTGAAGTTGAACGTAAGAAAGTTGGTCTGCGTAAAGCGCGTAAGCGTCCGCAGTACTCGAAGCGTTAATTCGCTTCCACGTTCAAAAAAGAACGCCCAGTTTCCTCACGGAGCTGGGCGTTTTTTTGTGCGTGTAATTTTCTTGAAGAATTGCGCTGTGACAACTTGCCACATCAGCAGAGGCCCTATACTACAAGGCTTGGCAGTGGTGCCCCAGGGTAATTACCTTGTCAGAATTGGGGCTTTTCATTACCATTCGGCAAAATTTTTATAAGTACAGAGTTTTACTTAGTAGATGCCTGATTTAACAGGCCACAAAGCTGATGGGAGAGGACTGAATGAGCAATGACGGCGTGAATGCAGGCCGGCGTCGCTTCTTGGTAGCAGCCACATCCGTGGTGGGTGCTGCAGGAGCGGTGGGGGCTGCGGTCCCGTTCGTGGGGTCATGGTTTCCCAGTGCCAAGGCGAAAGCCGCAGGTGCACCGGTGAAGGTGAATGTCAGCAAGATCGAGCCAGGCCAGCAGATGATTGCTGAGTGGCGCGGCCAGCCGGTGTTCATCGTCCGCCGTACCGAGGAAATCCTGGGGAATCTGAAAAAGATCGAGGGCCAGCTTTCTGACCCGACCTCCAAGAACTCGACACAACCGACCTATGTCGACCCCGAAACGCGGTCGATCAAGCCTGAAGTTTTGCTGCTGATCGGCATCTGCACGCACCTGGGCTGCTCGCCGACCTTCCGTCCCGAAGTCGCTCCCGCGGACTTGGGCAAGGACTGGGTAGGTGGCTATTTCTGTCCTTGCCACGGCTCCCACTACGACCTGGCTGGCCGCGTCTACAAGTCGCAACCTGCGCCTTTGAACCTGCCAGTTCCCCCGCATTCCTATGAGACCGATGACATCATTGTCGTTGGCGTCGATACGGAGAAAGCGTGATGAGCAAGTTCATGGATTGGGTTGATGCGCGCTTTCCCGCGACCAAAATGTGGGAAGACCATCTCAGCAAGTACTACGCCCCGAAGAACTTCAACTTCTTCTATTTCTTTGGCTCCCTGGCACTGCTCGTTCTGGTCAACCAGATCGTCACCGGTGTCTGGCTGACCATGAGCTACACCCCGTCGGCGGAAGAGGCCTTTGCTTCCGTCGAGTACATCATGCGCGACGTCGAGTACGGCTCGATCCTGCGTCTGCTGCACTCCACCGGCGCCTCGGCGTTCTTCATCGTGGTCTATCTGCACATGTTCCGTGGTTTGCTCTACGGCTCGTACCAGAAGCCGCGTGAGCTCGTGTGGGTCTTCGGCATGCTGATCTACCTGGCGCTGATGGCTGAAGCCTTCATGGGTTACCTGCTGCCGTGGGGTCAGATGTCCTACTGGGGTGCCCAGGTGATCATCTCGCTGTTCGGTGCGATCCCGGTCATCGGCAACGACCTGACCCAGTGGATTCGTGGTGACTACCTGATTTCCGGCATCACCCTGAACCGCTTCTTCGCCTTGCATGTGGTGGCGCTGCCCATCGTTATTCTCGGCCTGGTAGTGCTGCACGTCCTGGCGTTGCACGAAGTCGGTTCGAACAACCCGGATGGCGTGGACATCAAGAAATACAAAGACGAAAACGGCGTACCGCTGGACGGCATTGCCTTCCACCCGTACTACACCGTGAAAGATATCGTCGGCGTGGTGGTGTTCCTGTTCATTTTCTGTTCGATCGTGTTCTTCTTCCCGGAAATGGGCGGCTATTTCCTCGAGAAGCCGAACTTTGAAGTGGCGAACGCCTTCAAGACCCCAGAGCACATCGCTCCGGTCTGGTACTTCACGCCGTTCTACGCGATCTTGCGTGCGGTTCCGGACAAGCTCCTGGGTGTGATCGCCATGGGTGCGGCCATCGCCGTGCTGTTCGTCCTGCCGTGGCTGGACCGTAGCCCGGTCAAGTCGATGCGCTACAAGGGCTGGCTGAGCAAGATCTGGCTCTGGGTGTTCTGCATTTCGTTCGTGATCCTGGGTGTGCTGGGTGTCCTGGCGCCGACTCCGGGCCGTACGTTGCTGTCGCAGGTATGTACCTTCCTGTACTTCGCCTACTTCATCCTGATGCCGTTCTATACCAGGCTCGAGAAGACCAAACCGGTTCCGGAAAGGGTGACTGGCTGATGAAAAAACTATTTGCTGTACTGATTCTTGCGGCGATGCCTGTACTGTCTTTCGCATCGACATCGAGTGGCCCGGAGCTGGAAAAGGTCGATATCGACGTTTCCGACAAGGCTGCCATGCAGGATGGCGCACGTACGTTCGCCAACTATTGCATGGGCTGCCACAGCGCCAAGTTCCAGCGTTATGAGCGTGTTGCCGATGACCTCGGCATCCCCCATGAGCTGATGCTCGACAAGCTGGTGTTCACCGGCGCCAAGATCGGCGATCACATGAACATCGGCATGCAGCCAGCTGACGCCAAGGCCTGGTTCGGTGCGGCACCGCCTGACCTGACCCTGGTCGCTCGTGTGCGTGGTACCGACTGGCTCTACAACTACCTGAAGTCGTTCTATGAAGATCCGTCGCGCCCGTGGGGTGTGAACAACAAGGTCTTCCCGAACGTGGGCATGCCTAACGTGCTGGTCGGCCTGCAGGGTCGCCAGGTTGTCGGTTGCAAACAGGTTCAGATCGTCGAGGACGGCAAGAAGCAATATGATCCGCTGACCGGTACGGCGCTGACTCATGAAGCGTGCGATCAGCTGACCATTGTGCCGAAGAGTGGTGCCCTGACCGAAGAGCAGTTCGATGAGAAGGTCAAGAATCTGGTAACCTTCCTGGCTTACTCGGCTAACCCGGTTAAGCTGCAACATCAGCGCATCGGTACGTACGTATTGCTGTACCTGGCGTTCTTCTTCGTATTCGCTTACTTGCTCAAGCGCGAATACTGGAAAGATGTGCACTGATAAAGCTTCAAGCAATTGCTGTTAATCGCGCGCGCCCAAGGGCGCCTCTGAAAGGGTAACGAGCCTGGTGAGCCAGGTACTGCGTTACGGGAGGCGCCCTCTGGGCGCGCTCGTTTTTCCGCTTCCGATCATTTCAACAAGCGAGGAGGATCGCCATGGGCGTGACCAATCGGTTGGCCTGTTACTCCGACCCCGCCGACCACTATTCCCACCGAGTGCGAATCGTACTGGCAGAGAAAGGTGTAAGCGCCGAGATCATTTATGTGGAGGCTGGTCGCCAGCCGCCTAAACTGATCGAAGTGAACCCTTACGGCAGCTTGCCGACGCTGGTCGATCGTGACCTGGCGCTGTGGGAATCTACGGTGGTGATGGAATATCTGGATGAGCGTTACCCACATCCGCCGCTGTTGCCGGTCTATCCGGTGGCGCGCGCCAACAGTCGTTTGCTGATTCATCGTATTCAGCGTGACTGGTGTGGTCTGGTGGATCTGATCCTGGATTCGCGGACCAAGGAAGCGGCGCGTGCAGTGGCGCGTAAAGAGTTGCGCGAGAGCCTGACAGGCGTTTCGCCGCTGTTTGCCGACAAGCCATTTTTCCTCAGCGAGGAACAAAGCCTGGTGGATTGCTGCCTATTGCCAATACTCTGGCGATTGCCGATTCTGGGTATAGAACTGCCGCGGCCAGCCAAGCCGCTGCTTGATTATATGGAGCGCCAGTTTGCGCGTGAGGCTTTCCAGGCGAGTCTGTCTGGTGTCGAACGCGACATGCGCTAAGGCTTAAGGAGCCGATATGAACTCCAGTCGACCTTATCTGGTCCGCGCGCTCTACGAGTGGATTGTTGATAACGATTGTACCCCGCACATGCTGGTTAATTCCGAGTATCCCTCGGTGCAGGTGCCGCAAGGCTTTGCCAGTGATGGCCAGATCGTCCTGAACGTATCGCCACAGGCCGTGCGTCATTTGCACATGGACAACGAGGCGGTGAGCTTCGAAGGCCGCTTTGGTGGGGTGCCGCATACCCTGTACGTGCCTATCGCATCGATCCTGGGCATCTACGCCCGGGAGAATGGCCAGGGCATGGTGTTCGATCTGGAGTCGCCCATGGAGGACGAGGAAGAGATCGAGCCGGATGATGATATTCCGCCTCCGGACAGCGAGCCACCGCGACCCAGCGGGCGGCCGAGTTTGAAGGTGGTGAAGTAATAAAAAAGGCGATCCGAAAGGATCGCCTTTTTTATTACTTCACCACCTTCAAGCGTAGGAGCTGTCGAGTGAAACGAGGCTGCGATCTTTTGATTTTGTCTTTTAAGATCAAAAGATCGCAGCCTGCGGCAGCTCCTACAGGAGCGGGGTCAGTCGATGTACTCAAACAGCTTCACAATTTTCTGCACACCGGAAACCCCTTGCACCAGGTTCGTCGCCTGGGCGGCTTCCTGCTTGGTCAGCAAGCCCAGCAGGTAAACGATGCCGTTCTCGGTGACCACCTTGATGCGCGAGCCGGGGATGTTCGGATCGGTGAGCATCTGGGTCTTGATCTTGGAGGTCAGCCAGGTGTCGTTCTGGCGGGCAAGGAAGCCAGAGGGTGGCAGGACCTGCAGTTCGTTGTGGACCGTCTTCACCCGCTGGACGGCGGCAGCGGCCTGTTCGGCCTTGGCCTTGAGGTCGGCACGCGGGGTTTGCCCGGCGAGCAGTACGACGCCGTTGAAGCTGGTGACGACAATGTGCGAATCGTTATCCAAGGCCGGATCGGCCTTGGCGATGTTGACGCCGACCTTGGTGTCGATCAATGAGTCGTCGATCTTGCTGCCGAAAGTGCGGGTGCCGCGATCATCTTCAATCGGCGCTTCACGGCTGGCATTAACCACCGAGGTGCAGCCGCTGATGCCGAGGCACAGGGTCAGGGCCAGTAGGCCGAGGCGATTATGGGTCATTCTTCACTCCCGAACAGTTGGCTGTCGATCAAGTCGCAAAGGCAGTGGATCGCCAGCAGGTGGACTTCCTGGATACGTGCGGTGACGTTGGCCGGTACGCGAATCTCTACGTCCTCAGGCAAAAGCAGCGACGCCATGCCGCCGCCATCGCGACCGGTCAATGCTACGACAATCATTTCGCGATCATGTGCGGCCTGGATCGCTTGAATTATGTTTGCCGAGTTGCCGCTGGTGGAAATTGCCAGCAGCACATCGCCCGGCTGGCCAAGAGCACGGATCTGTTTGGAGAAAATTTCGTTGTAGCTGTAGTCGTTGGCGATCGAGGTGATCGTCGAACTGTCCGTCGTCAGCGCAATGGCTGGCAGGCTCGGGCGTTCGCGCTCGAAGCGGTTGAGCAGCTCGGACGAAAAGTGCTGGGCGTCGCCAGCAGAACCACCATTGCCGCAGGAAAGCATCTTCCCCTCGTTGAGCAAGGCGTTGACCATCACTTGGCTGGCTTGCTCGATGTGCGGTGCAAGTACTTCCATCGCCTGTTGCTTGGTGTCGATACTGGCCTGAAAAAGCTGGCGAATTCGGGATTGCATGTCCATCTGTGTGACCTTAATGAGCGCGGCTGTCCGGCACGTGAATGTGCAGCCCGCAAAGCAAAGAGCAAAAGTGTTGAGTGGTAGTGTCCGGTTCGGGGCGTAGGCAATCAGCTGTCGAAGGCATTTTGCAACCAGTTCAACTGATCGAGGTTGCTGTCGATCGCAACCACGTCGAAGCGGCAAGGGGAGTTAGCCCAGCGCGACTCTCGCTGGAGAAAATACTGCGCGGCAAAAATCAGTTTTTGCCGTTTGCGCTCATCGATGCTATCGAGCGCGCCACCCCATTGAGTGTTCTTTCTGTAGCGAACTTCAACGAATACTACTGTATCGCCCTCCAGCATGACCAGATCAAGCTCGCCGCGTTTGCACAACCAGTTCTGCGCCAGTAGCTGCAGGCCGTGTTGCTGAAGATGCTCGAGCGCATGGCGCTCGGCATCTTTACCGCATTGCTGGCGAGACCTTTCAGGCATCAGCGCGGGGTGTTCGGCAAGCGTTGCACCTGACCATTGACGAACTCCGCCCATGGCAACTCACGCACCACTCGCTGGTTCTGGGTCATGCTCAGGCTACCCGACTGACCTTCGATGCGGCTGTCCGGCAGGGCCTTGAGCTGGCCCAGGCGTGGCGCCAGGCGATAGGCATCCACGCCCATGGCGTACAGGCGACCCAGGCTGCCGGCCGCTTGCGGCCATTGCGCGGTGACCTGGCGACGCAGAGGGTCATTGGCGTCCAGCAGCCATGGGGTTTCGCAAAAGCGCACGCCATTCATGTCGTTGTACTGGTTGACGTCACCGCTGGCGCTGAAGACGTGGGACGTGGCGTAGACCGGAACGTCACCTGCGTACTGGAAGTTCAAGGTCGGCTTGATCTGCTGCGCCTGTTGGGGCGTTGCGGCGAGGAAAATGAACTCGATGTCCTGGCGACGCGACGGCTGGGCGGCTACCTGCGAGCCAACAGTGGATTGCAGGCTCTTGGCGCGACCTTCACTCTGGCGCAGCTGGAACATGTCGGCAATCTGCTGGGCCAGTTGTACCGGCTGGTCGACACGCTCGGTGGCGACGATGCTGCCACCATTGGCTTGCCAGTCCTGGCTGAACGCCTTGAGTACGCGGTCGCCCCACTCGCCCTTGGGGACCATGATGGCGGCGCGATGCAAGCCATCGGCGCGAGCGCGGCGCGAGACTTCGCGGGCTTCGTCTTCAGCGGCCAGGCCGAACTGGAACAGCTGGGCGGGTCCTTGTGCGCCTTCGCTGTAGTTCAGCGCCAACGTGGTGATAGGCAGTTGTGGTCGGGCGCTGAGCTGTTTGACCAGTGGTTTTTCCAGCGGGCCTACCACCAGTTGCACGCCATCGGCCTGGGCCTTGCGATAGAACTCGTCGAGCGAGGTCAGGCGCGAGCTGTCATAGAACTCGATGGCTGGCGGTTTCTGCCCGGCTTGTTGTGCCTGGTAGTGGGCGGCCATGAAGCCTTCGCGCAATGCTTTGCCAACCGATGCCAGCGGGCCGTCCTGCGGCAGGAGCAGGGCGATCTTGCTCAGGGGCTGGCTGGCCAGGTCCTTGAGGTTGGTCAGCGGCAGTGGAAGCTGTTTGGCGGCCGGGTGTTTCGGGTTCTGGGCGCGCCAGTTGTCGATCGCCGCCTGCTGCTGTTCCAGGGTGCCGGCAGATTTCACTGCCAGCGCCAGGGCCATCCAGCCGCCAAGATCGTCGGTGGTGGTTGGCTGCAATTGGTCGGTCGGCAGCGAAGCGATCAAGACCCAGATCGCCTCGTGGTTCTTGCTGGCGGCTTCACCGCTGAGCAGTGGGGCGATGAAGATGCGTTCCCGTGCGGCGGCGAGGGTTTGGCCATCGGCTTCAAGGGCGCGGGCGCGAACGGTGCCGGTGCGCACCTGTTGCTCTTCCGGCATTTCACCGAGGCGCTGCAGGCTTGGATGGCTCAAGGCGGTCAGCGCGGCTTTCGGTTGGTTGCGCGTCATGGCCAGTTCGGCCGCCAGGGTGTTGGCGAAGATCTGCTGGCCCGGCTTGAGTGTTTCCACTGGGACCTGTTGCAGGATCTGCGCGGATTGCCCGGCATTGCCCTGGCGATAGGCCAGGTCGGCTGCGCTCAGGCGCAGCAGCGCCGCGTCTTCCGGCGATTTGCTTTGGGTGGCCTTTTCGAGCAGTTGCTCGATGCTGGCATCCGGGGTCCGTGGAAGTTCGCCAAGGCTGGAGGAGGGCGAGCTGGCGCAAGCCGCCAGCAAGGCAGCGAGGCATAGGGCAGAGAACAGCCGCAGGCAAGCGATCATGTAGTGTTCCTGATACTCGATCAAATTAGCGTGGAATTGTACCCAAGCACTGGCCGGGGCGCGATGTCGGTCGTGCGAATCGACCAATTTAGCGGGTGTAAATGTTGCTGTGCGCCACAAAAGGCCACAAAAGCGGGTGTTGCTTGCCCGTATCGCGAGCGTCGCTACGCGTTACAATGGCCGTTTTACCGATCATGAGGTGTGCGCTTTGACTGCTCCAGGTGCTTTGAATTCCGCTGCTGGCTCGCTCTATGTGGTGGCGACGCCCATCGGCAACCTGGACGATATCAGTGCCCGGGCGCTGAAGATTCTGCGTGAGGTCGCCTTGATTGCCGCCGAGGACACCCGTCACTCCCAGCGCCTGATGCAGCATTTCGGCATTCCCACGCCCCTGGCTGCCTGTCATGAGCATAACGAGCGTGATGAAGGTAGCCGCTTTATTACCCGCTTGCTCGCGGGTGACGATGTCGCATTGATTTCCGATGCCGGCACGCCGCTGATTTCCGACCCGGGCTATCACCTGGTCCGCCAGGCGCGTGCGGCGGGTATCAACGTGGTGCCGGTGCCGGGGGCGTGTGCGTTGATCGCGGCGCTGTCGGCGGCGGGTTTGCCGTCGGACCGCTTCATCTTCGAAGGCTTCCTGCCGGCCAAGGCAGTGGGGCGTCGTGCGCGCCTGGAGCTCATCAAGGAGGAATCGCGCACGCTGATTTTCTATGAGGCGCCGCACCGTATCCTCGAATGCCTGCAGGACATGGAACAGGTGTTCGGTGCCGAACGCCCGGCTTTGCTGGCGCGGGAGTTGACCAAGACGTTCGAAACGCTCAAGGGCTTGCCGCTCGCCCAATTACGCGAGTTCGTCGAGTCGGACAGTAATCAGCAGCGGGGTGAGTGCGTGGTGCTGGTGGCGGGGTGGACGGCTCCCGAGGAAGAAGGCGCTGTCAGCAGTGAGGCGATGCGGATCCTCGATCTGTTGCTTGAAGAGATGCCGCTCAAGCGTGCAGCGGCGTTGGCCGCGCAAATTACCGGCGAGCGCAAGAATGTTCTCTATCAGGTCGCGCTGGATAAACAGAAAGGCGAGTAAAACCGACGCGCTGGCGTGGCCGGAGGCGTTTATCACTTGTTCTTCGGTCGCTCTGCCGTTAACCTTCGCGGCGGAGAGTCGATCGGACAGTCGCTGCCCTCTATGAAAATTAGGGGGGGGAGGAAAGTCCGGGCTCCATAGGGCGAAGTGCCAGGTAATGCCTGGGAGGCGTGAGCCTACGGAAAGTGCCACAGAAAATAACCGCCTAAGCGCTTCGGCGCCGGTAAGGGTGAAAAGGTGCGGTAAGAGCGCACCGCACGTCTGGCAACAGTTCGTGGCTAGGTAAACCCCACTTGGAGCAAGACCAAATAGGGTCCCAAGGCGTGGCCCGCGCTGGGACCGGGTAGGTTGCTAAAGGTGTCCAGTGATGGCCATCGTAGACGAATGACTGTTCAAGACAGAACCCGGCTTACAGATCGACTCTCCACCTTTTTTCTCCCCTCTGCTTAACTCATTGAGCAGGGGCCTGATGATGGCAATTACCCTCCTTTCCCAAACGTCCGCATTATCACTTTCGTAATACCAAAAAAATCTTACTCTTAATAAATCACTTTAACTTCCGAGCGCAGCCCCTTGTGCTGATTCAAGTTATTGGGCGTTTTCATCTGCCTGATCCTGCTTGCTCCCCTCTATATGCTCCTAAATCTCAGTTCTGTAAGGGTTTTCCTTTAAAGCGCGCCTTGACGGTGCGGTGGGCGCATTCCTATAGTGTGCGCAAGTGGCGGAAAGTGGCATGAAGTGGGTTTTTTGAGCTGGAAACGCTAGAATTTGGAGAAACGCTGACGTGTTTCGCGGAGCCAACGCTATCAGTCTCGATGCAAAGGGCCGTCTCGCCATGCCGAGCCGGTACCGTGACGAGCTGGTTTCGCGAAGTTCCGGGCAGTTAATTGTCACAATTGATGCCGTTGATCCGTGTTTGTGTGTTTACCCCCTCGATGAGTGGGAAATTATTGAAACCAAACTGCGCGCACTGCCTTCGCTTCATGAAGCGAACCGTCGTCTGCAACGTTTACTGATTGGTAATGCCGTCGACCTCGAGCTCGATGGCAGTGGTCGTTTTCTGGTTCCGCCGCGTCTTCGTGAATATGCCAAGTTGGATAAGCGCGCGATGCTGGTAGGCCAACTGAACAAGTTCCAATTGTGGGACGAGGATGCCTGGGATGCGGTTGCTGCCGCTGACCTGGCTGCTATTCAAGAACCGGGCGCGATGCCTGACGAACTGCGTGAATTGATCCTGTGACTATAGATAGCGGCTTTAACCACATCACCGTACTGCTTGACGAAGCCGTCGAGGCTCTCGCCGTACGTCCTGATGGCTGCTATCTGGACGGCACGTTCGGACGCGGCGGACACAGCCGGTTGATCCTCAGCCGGCTCGGTCCCGATGGTCGGTTGCTAGGGTTCGACAAAGACCCTCAAGCGATTGCCACCGGGCAGACGCTAGCGGCCGAAGACGGCCGCTTTGTCGTTGTGCAGCGCAGCTTTGCCGAGCTGGGTGCGGAAGTCGCCGCGCGCGGCATGAACGGCAAGGTCAGCGGTGTATTGCTCGACCTGGGCGTCTCTTCGCCACAGCTGGATGACCCGGAGCGCGGTTTCAGTTTTCTCAACGATGGTCCGCTGGACATGCGCATGGACCCGTCCCGCGGGATCAGCGCGGCCGAATTCGTCAACACCGCGCCCGTGGAAGAAATCGCCCGAGTGTTCAAGGAATACGGCGAAGAGCGGTTTTCCGGGCGCATGGCCCGTGCCGTCGCCGAACGTCGCGATATCAAGCCGTTCGAGCGCACTGCCGATCTGGCTGAAGTCCTGAAAGTGGCGAATCCTGCCTGGGAAAAGGGCAAGAACCCGGCAACCCGTGCATTCCAGGGCCTGCGCATTCACGTCAACAACGAACTGGGCGATCTGGAAGCCGGCCTTGAAGCGGCGCTGGAGAGCCTGGAAGTGGGCGGTCGCCTGGTGGTCATCAGCTTCCATTCGCTGGAAGATCGCATCGTCAAGCTGTTCATGCGCAAGCTGGTTAAAGGCGAAGCCGACAACCTGCCACGCAACCTGCCGGTTCGGCACGTCGCCTTCGAACCGAAAATCAAGATCCATGGCAAAGCGCAGACGGCCTCCGATGCCGAGCTGAAGGCCAACCCACGTTCGCGCAGTGCTGTCATGCGTGTGGCGGAGAAGCTGCGGTGAGCAAGCTTTTCGCCAAGCCACTGCCCGGCGGAAGCTTTTTCATGCTGCTGTTGTTCGTTGGCGTGCTCGTGTCGGCCATAGGCGTGTCCTACAGCGCACACTGGAACCGTCAGTTGCTGAACGCGTTGTACAGCGAGTTGAGCGTGCGCGATAAGGCGCAGGCCGAATGGGGGCGCTTGATTCTCGAACAAAGCACCTGGACCGCCCATAGCCGTATCGAAGTGTTGGCCACTGAACAACTGAAAATGCGCATTCCCGGTGCCGCCGAAGTGCAGATGGTGGCGCCATGATGAAACTCGAAGGTGCTCTTTTTCCATGGCGCTTCCGCCTGGTGCTGGGTCTGCTCGGCGTCATGGTGGCGGCGATCGCCTGGCGCATCATTGACCTGCAAGTGGTCGACCGTGCCTTTCTCAAAGGCCAGGGCGATGCGCGCAGCGTTCGGCATATTCCGATCCCGGCTCACCGTGGCCTGATCACCGACCGAAATGGCGAACCTTTGGCCGTGAGTACGCCGGTCACCACCCTGTGGGCCAATGCCAAGGAAATGCAGCTGGCCAAGGAAAAATGGCCGGCACTGGCTGCCGCGCTGGGGCAAGACCCCAAGGCCCTGGCCGAGCGCCTAGAGGCACAGGCCAACAAGGAGTTCATTTATCTGGTGCGCGGGCTGACGCCTGAGCAAGGCCAGGCCGTACTCGACCTGAAAGTGCCGGGTGTCTATGGGATCGAAGAGTTCCGCCGTTTCTACCCGGCTGGTGAGGTCACGGCCCATATGGTCGGCTTTACCGACATTGATGACCACGGACGCGAAGGTGTCGAGCTGGCCTACGATGAATGGCTGGCCGGGGTCCCCGGCAAACGGCAGGTGATCAAGGACCGGCGCGGCCGGTTGATCAAGGATGTCCAGGTTACCAAAAACGCCAAGGCCGGAAAGCCCTTGGCGTTGTCCATTGACCTGCGCCTGCAGTACCTGGCCAACCGCGAGTTGCGCAACGCGATCATCGAGAACGGCGCCAAGGCCGGCAGCCTGGTGATCATGGACGTGAAGACCGGCGAAATCCTCGCCATGGTCAACCAGCCGACCTACAACCCGAACAACCGCCGCAACCTGCAACCGGCGATGATGCGTAACCGCGCGATGATCGACGTGTTCGAACCGGGTTCGACCATGAAGGCGATCTCCATGAGCGCCGCGATCGAAACCGGGCGCTGGAAACCGAGCGATACCGTCGAGGTGTATCCGGGCTCCTTGCAGATCGGCAAGTACACCATCAAGGACGTATCCAAGTCCGAAGGGCCGGTGCTCGACCTGGCTGGCATCCTGATCAATTCCAGTAACGTTGGCATGAGCAAGATCGCGTTCGATATCGGTGGCGAGACGATTTTCCGTCTCGCTCAGAAAGTCGGTCTGGGCCAGGATACCGGCCTCGGCTTCCCGGGCGAGCGTGTCGGCAACCTGCCGAACTACCGCGAGTGGCGCAAGGCTGAAACCGCCACGCTGTCCTACGGCTACGGTGTTTCCGTGACGGCGATCCAGTTGGTTCACGCGTTCTCGGCGTTGGCCAACAACGGTCGCCTGGCGCCACTGACACTGATCAAGACCGACAAGGCGCCGCAGACTACCCAGGTGCTCCCGGAAGCCGTCGCGAAGACCATGCAAGGCATGCTGCAGCAAGTGATTGAAGCGCCGCGCGGTGTATTCCGTGCACAGGTGCCGGCCTATCACGTGGGCGGCAAGTCGGGTACCGCGCGTAAAACGTCGGTCGGTACCAAAGGCTACGCCGAGAACTCCTACCGCTCGCTGTTCGCCGGTTTCGGCCCGATGAGCGATCCACGCTACGCCATCGTGGTGGTGATCGACGAGCCGACCAAGGCTGGTTACTTCGGTGGCCTGGTCTCTGCGCCGGTGTTCAGCCGCGTGATGTCCGGCACCCTGCGTTTGATGAACATCACCCCGGACAACCTGCCACCTACCCAACAAGCGAACGCAGCGCCGGTCGTTCCACTGAAAGCCAATGGAGGGCGCGGCTGATGTCTCTGAGCCTGAACAAGATTTTCCCCCACGCCGGCCACGATCTGTTGATCCGTGAATTGGCGCTCGACAGCCGCAACGTACGCGCCGGTGACTTGTTCCTCGCGGTGCCGGGCGGCAGGTTCGATGGCCGTGCGCACATTGCCGATGCGCTTGCGCGCGGCGCGTCGGCCGTAGCTTATGAAGTGGAAGGCGCCACGGTGTTGCCAATCACTGACGTGCCGCTGATTCCGGTCAAGGGGCTGGCGGCGCAGTTGTCGGACATCGCCGGACGCTTTTATGGCGAGCCGAGCCATCACCTGAAACTGGTGGGCGTGACCGGCACCAACGGAAAGACCAGCGTGACCCAACTGGTGGCCCAGGCGCTGGACCTTCTGGGCCAGCACTGCGGCATTGTCGGCACCCTTGGCTGTGGTTTTCATGGCGCGCTGGAAAGCGGCCTGCACACCACGCCCAACCCGATTGCAGTGCAAGCGACCCTGGGCGACCTGAAAAAAGCCGGGGCCAAGGCGGTTGCCATGGAGGTCTCGTCCCACGGTCTGGACCAGGGCCGTGTCACCGCGCTGGCATTCGATGTGGCCGTGATGACGAACCTGTCCCGCGACCACCTGGATTACCACGGCACCATGCAGGCCTATGGCGAAGCCAAGGCCAGGCTGTTTGCCTGGAACGATCTGAAATGCCGGGTAATCAACCTCGACGATGACTTCGGCCGGCAACTGGCCGCCGACAAGCGCGAATCGCGGCTGATCACCTACAGCCTGCTCGACAGCAGCGCTTATCTTTATTGCCGCCAGGCGCAGTTCGACGACGAAGGCGTGCGTGCCACGCTGGTCACGCCCCAGGGCGAACACCACCTGCGCAGTACATTGCTGGGTCGTTTCAACTTGAGCAACGTGCTGGCGGCGATTGGCGCCTTGCTCGGTCTGGATTACGCCCTGGACGAAATCCTCAAGGTGCTGCCGAAACTTGAAGGCCCGGCCGGACGCATGCAACGCCTGGGCGGTGGTACCCAGCCGTTGGTGGTGGTCGATTACGCCCACACCCCGGATGCGCTGGAAAAAGTCCTGACGGCCCTGCGTCCTCACGTCAAAGGTCGGCTGCTGTGCCTGTTCGGCTGTGGCGGCGATCGCGATCGCGGCAAGCGTCCGCTGATGGCCGAAGTGGTCGAGCGTCTGGCCGATGGTGTGCTGGTCACCGACGACAACCCGCGTACCGAAGATCCATCGGTGATTTTCGATGACATCCGTGCAGGCTTCACCGCTGTGGATAAAGTGACCTTCGTTGCCGGCCGTGGCCAGGCGATTGCGCAGTTGATCGCGGGTGCGTCGGCCGATGACGTGATTGTCCTGGCCGGTAAAGGTCATGAGGACTATCAGGAAATCAATGGCGAGCGCCATGCCTTTTCCGATCTGGTCGAGGCCGATCACGCCTTGACCGCGTGGGAGGTGGCCCATGCTTAAAGCCTTGAAACTGAGCGAACTCACCGGCGCGCTGAATGGGCGGTTGATCGCCGCTGATGCGAGCTTCGACGGGGTCAGCATTGACAGTCGTGCAATCAAGCCGGGCCAGCTGTTCATCGCCTTGGCCGGTCCGCGCTTCGATGGCCATGACTATCTCAATGAAGTCGCAGCCAAAGGTGCCGTGGCAGCCTTGGTCGAGCGTGAAGTCGCCGACAGCACGCTGCCGCAATTGCTGGTGAGCGATACCCGCCAGGCATTGGGTCAACTGGGCGCGCTCAATCGCGCGGCATTCACCCAGCCAGTCGCCGCCATCACCGGTTCCAGTGGCAAGACCACGGTCAAGGAAATGCTCGCGAGCATCCTGCGCACTCGCGGTCCGGTGCTGGCAACCCGCGGCAACCTGAACAACGACCTCGGCGCTCCGTTGACCCTGCTCGAACTGGCACCGGAACACAGCGCCGCCGTGATCGAGCTCGGTGCTTCGCGTCTGGGTGAAATTGCTTATACCGTGGGCCTGACCAAACCTCATGTGGCCATCCTCAACAATGCCGGAACCGCCCATGTCGGCGAATTCGGCGGGCCGGAAAAAATCGTCGAAGCCAAGGGCGAGATCATTGATGGGCTCGATGCCAATGGCGTCGCCGTACTCAATCTCGACGACAAGGCGTTCGGCATCTGGAAGACCCGCGCTGGCGAGCGCAAGGTGCTGACCTTCGCCCTGAGCAATGTCAGTGCCGATTTCTACGCCAGTGACCTGGCTACCGATGCGCGTGGTTGCCCGGCGTTCAACCTGCACAGTCCTGAAGGTGAGGAGCGCGTTCAACTGAACCTGCTCGGCACCCATAACGTTGCCAATGCCATGGCCGCTGCGGCTGCCGCCCACGCCCTGGGTGTGTCGCTGTTCGGCATCGCCACCGGCCTCGGTGCGGTGCAACCGGTCAAGGGTCGTACCGTCGCGCAACTGGCCAGCAATGGCATGCGCGTGATTGATGACACTTATAACGCGAACCCCACCTCCATGTGCGCTGCCGTTGATATACTGGCGGGCTTTTCCGGTCGCACCGTTCTGGTGCTCGGGGATATCGGCGAGTTGGGCGATTGGGCAGAGCAGGGGCACCGCGATGTGGGCGAGTACGCCCGTGGCAAGGTTTCTGCGCTGTACGCCGTCGGACCGATGATGGTTCACGCCGTCAACGCCTTCGGACCCCAAGCCTTTCACTTCAGCACTCAGGCTGAACTGATCAAGGCGCTGGGCGCCGAGCAAGACACAAACACCACCATTTTGATCAAGGGCTCGCGCAGCGCTGCGATGGAAAACATCGTTGCCGCTTTGTGCGGGTCCAGTCCGGAGAAACATTAATGCTGCTGCTGCTAGCGGAGTATCTGCAACAGTTCTACAAAGGCTTCGCGGTCTTCCAGTACCTGACCCTGCGCGGGATACTCGGTGTGCTGACCGCGCTGGTCTTGTCGCTGTGCTATGGCCCGTGGATGATCCGCACCCTGCAGAACCGTCAGATCGGCCAGTCCGTTCGCAACGACGGCCCGCAATCGCACTTGTCCAAGTCCGGCACCCCAACCATGGGTGGCGCGCTGATTCTATCGTCGATTGGTGTCAGCACCCTGTTGTGGGCCGACCTGACCAACCGTTATGTCTGGGTTGTCCTGTTGGTGACCCTGTTGTTCGGTGCCATCGGTTGGGTCGACGACTACCGCAAAGTGATCGAAAAGAATTCCCGTGGCTTGCCGAGCCGCTGGAAGTATTTCTGGCAGTCGGTGTTCGGCCTGGGCGCGGCGATCTTCCTTTATATGACTGCCGCCACCCCGGTGGAAACCACGCTGATCCTGCCGATGCTCAAGGACTACAGCATCCCGCTGGGCGCAGGCTTCATCGTCCTGACCTATTTCGTGATCGTGGGTTCGAGCAACGCGGTCAACCTGACCGACGGCCTCGACGGCCTGGCGATCATGCCGACCGTGATGGTCGGCGGCGGCCTGGGGATCTTCTGCTACCTGTCGGGTAACGTGAAATTCGCCGAATACCTGCTGATCCCTTATGTACCGGGCGCGGGTGAGCTGATCGTATTCTGCGGCGCGCTGATCGGCGCTGGCCTGGGCTTCCTGTGGTTCAACACCTACCCGGCACAAGTCTTCATGGGTGACGTCGGCGCATTGGCGTTGGGCGCGGCCCTGGGCACCATCGCGGTAATCGTTCGCCAGGAAATCGTCTTGTTCATCATGGGCGGCGTGTTCGTGATGGAAACCCTGTCAGTCGTCATTCAGGTTGCTTCCTTTAAGCTGACCGGTCGCCGTGTGTTCCGCATGGCACCGATTCACCACCACTTTGAACTCAAGGGTTGGCCCGAGCCACGCGTGATTGTCCGTTTCTGGATCATCACCGTGATTCTCGTGCTGATTGGCCTTGCCACCCTAAAATTGAGGTAGAAACTCGTGTCCCTGATCGCGTCTGACCACTTCCGCATCGTTGTCGGCCTCGGCAAGAGCGGCATGTCCCTGGTTCGCTTCCTGGCGAACCGGGGCGTGGCGTTTGCAGTGGCCGATACGCGGGAAAATCCACCGGAACTGGCCACGCTCAAGCGTGACTACCCGCAGGTGGAAGTGCGTTGTGGCGAGTTGGACGTCGAGTTCCTGTGCCGTGCCGACGAGCTCTACGTGAGCCCCGGCCTGGCACTGGCGACCCCGGCCCTGCAGGCCGCCGCTGCCCGTGGCGTGAAATTGTCCGGCGACATCGAGCTGTTCGCGCGTAACGCGAAGGCGCCGATCGTGGCCATCACCGGTTCCAATGCGAAAAGCACCGTGACCACCCTGGTCGGCGAGATGGCCGCTGCGGCGGGCAAGCGTGTGGCCGTCGGTGGCAACCTGGGTACGCCAGCGCTGGATTTGCTCACCGACGACATCGAGTTGTACGTGATGGAGCTGTCGAGTTTCCAACTGGAAACCACCGATCAACTCAACGCCGAAGTGGCGACCGTGCTCAACATCAGCGAAGACCACATGGACCGCTACAGCGGCCTGCCGGCCTATCACCTGGCCAAGCACCGGATATTCCGCGGTGCCAGGCAGTTCGTGGTCAACCGCCAGGACGCCCTGAGCCGGCCACTGATCGGCGAGGGTCAGCCATGCTGGACTTTCGGCCTGAACAAGCCTGACTTCAAGGCTTTCGGGATCCGCGAAGAAGGCGGCGAGAAATACCTGGCTTTTGAATTCCAGAACTTGATGCCAGTGCGCGAATTGAAAGTTCGCGGCGCCCATAACCAGTCCAACGCCCTGGCGGCCTTGGCACTCGGCCACGCCGTCGGCTTGCCGTTCGACGCCATGCTGTCGGCCCTGCGCAATTTCGCCGGGCTGGAGCATCGTTGCCAATGGGTCCGTGACCTGGATGGCGTGGGCTATTACAACGATTCCAAAGCCACCAATGTCGGCGCCGCGCTGGCGGCCATCGAAGGCCTGGGCGCGGACATCGACGGCAAAGTCGTGCTGATCGCAGGTGGCGATGGCAAGGGCGCCGAATTCAAGGACCTGCGTGATCCGGTGGCGGCCAACTGCCGCGCCGTGATCCTCATGGGCCGCGACAGCGACAAGATCGGCCAGGCCATCGGCGATGCCGTACCGCTGATTCGTGCGGGCTCCCTGGTCGAAGCCGTCGAGCAATGCCGCGCCACTGCTCAAACGGGCGACGTGGTGCTGCTGTCGCCAGCGTGCGCCAGTTTCGACATGTTCAAGAACTACGAAGATCGTGGTCACCAATTCGTCCAAGCCGTGGAGGAACTGGCATGAGTCTTCGAGGCATCATCAAGCCGTACCCATCGCCACTGATCACCGGGCGCGGTATCGACCTCGACTTTCCGATGCTCGTCGGTTGCCTGACGCTGCTGGGCCTGGGGCTGGTCATGATTGCATCGGCCTCCACCGAAGTGGCGGCGGTCCAGTCGGGCAGCGCCCTGTACTACATGATTCGCCACCTTATCTACGTGGTGCTGGGCCTGGGTGCCTGCATCGTCACCATGATGATCCCGATCGCCACCTGGCAACGCCTGGGCTGGCTGATGCTGTTGGGGGCATTCGGTTTGCTGGTGATGGTGATCATCCCGGGGATCGGCCGTGAGGTGAACGGTTCGATGCGCTGGATCGGCTTCAGTTTTTTCAACGTCCAGCCTTCCGAGATCGCCAAGGTGTTCGTGGTGATCTACCTCGCCGGTTACCTGGTGCGTCGCCAGAAAGAAGTGCGTGAGAGCTGGATGGGGTTCTTCAAGCCATTCATCGTGTTGCTGCCGATGGCGGGCCTGTTGCTGATGGAACCGGACTTCGGTGCCACCGTCGTGATGATGGGTGCGGCGGCGGCGATGCTGTTCCTCGGTGGTGTCGGGCTGTTCCGGTTTTCTCTGATGGTGGTCCTGGCGGTCGGGGCGGTGGTGTTGCTGATCCAGATGCAGCCGTATCGAATGGCGCGCCTGACCAACTTTGCCGACCCATGGGCCGACCAGTTCGGTGCCGGCTATCAGCTGTCCCAGGCGTTGATCGCTTTCGGTCGCGGCGAGTGGCTGGGCGTCGGCCTGGGCAACAGCGTGCAGAAACAGTTCTACCTGCCGGAAGCCCACACCGACTTCGTGTTCTCGGTCCTGGCCGAAGAGCTGGGTGCCGTGGGTTCCCTGTGCACCGTGGCACTGTTCGTCTTCGTTTGTATTCGCGGCATGTACATCGGCTTGTGGGCCGAGAAGGCCAAGCAGTTCTTCGCCGCCTATGTCGCCTACGGTTTGTCGTTCCTGTGGATCGGGCAGTTCCTGATCAATATCGGCGTGAACGTCGGCCTGCTGCCGACCAAGGGCCTGACCCTGCCGTTTCTCAGCTATGGCGGCAGTTCGTTGGTGATCTGCTGCGCCTGTCTGGGGTTGTTGCTGCGCATCGAGTGGGAGAGTCGAACCCACCTGGGCAGCGAAGAGATGGAATTCCATGAGAGCGACTTCGCCGAGGAGCCGAACCATGGGCGCTAACGTATTGATCATGGCCGGTGGCACCGGGGGCCATGTGTTCCCGGCCTTGGCCTGTGCCCGCGAATTCCAGTCCCGCGGCTACACCGTGCACTGGCTGGGCACGCCGCGCGGCATCGAGAACGAACTGGTTCCGGCGGCCGGCATCGAACTGCATCGGATCAACGCCAGCGGTTTGCGCGGCAAGGGCAAGTTGTCCCTGCTCAAGGCGCCGTTCATGTTGCTCAAGTCGGTGTGGCAGGCGCGGGCGATCATTCGTCGTTTGCAACCGGCTTGCGTGGTGGGTTTTGGTGGTTATGTGACCGGTCCCGGCGGTGTCGCAGCCAAACTGGCCGGCGTGCCGGTGATCGTTCACGAACAGAACGCCGTGGCCGGTACCGCCAATCGGTTGCTCGTGCCGTTGGCCGCCCGGGTCTGTGAAGCGTTCCCCGACACCTTTACCCTGTCGAGCAGCCGACGGACCACCGGTAACCCGGTGCGCACCGAGCTGTTCCTCGAAACACCGCGACCAGCCCTGGCCGGTCGCAAGGCGCGTTTGCTGATCCTGGGTGGAAGCCTGGGCGCAGAACCGTTGAACAAGCTGCTGCCTGAAGCCCTGTCGCAAGTCCCCGTCGACCTGCGCCCGGACGTGTTCCATCAGGCCGGCAAAAACCACGATGAAGTGACTGCGCAGCGCTACCTCGCGGCTGGCGTCGAGGCGCAAGTGCAGCCGTTCATCAAAGACATGGCCCAAGCCTATGGCTGGGCCGACCTGGTGGTATGTCGCGCAGGTGCGCTGACCATCAGTGAACTGGCTGCCGCCGGTCTGCCCTCGATGCTGGTGCCGTTGCCCCATGCGATCGACGATCACCAGACCCGCAACGCCGATTATTTGGCCCGTGAAGGCGCAGCCTTCCTGATGCCGCAAAGAACGACCGGTGCAGCGGATCTTGCCGCGCGCCTGACAGAGGTCCTGATGCAACCACAACGACTCAACGATATGGCCACTGCGGCCCGCCGCCTGGCCAAACCCGATGCCACCCGTAACGTGGTCGATACCTGCCTGGAGGTGGCCCATGGTTGAGAATCAGAAAGCCATGCCGCAACCGGAAATGCGCCGCATCCGTCGCATCCACTTCGTCGGGATCGGCGGCGTGGGCATGTGCGGGATTGCCGAGGTGTTGCTGAACCTGGGCTACGAAGTGTCCGGTTCCGACCTCAAGGCTTCGCCCGTCACCGAGCGCCTGGAATCTTTCGGCGCGCAGATTTTCATTGGTCACCGCGCCGAGAACGCTGCCGCCGCCGATGTGCTGGTGGTGTCCAGCGCCGTGAACACCTCCAACCCGGAAGTCGCCACCGCGCTGGAACGTCGCATCCCGGTCGTGCCTCGGGCGGAAATGCTGGCCGAGCTGATGCGTTATCGCCACGGCATCGCCGTTGCCGGTACCCACGGCAAGACCACCACCACCAGCCTGATCGCCTCGGTCTTCGCCGCCGGCGGCCTGGACCCGACGTTCGTCATCGGTGGCCGCCTGAATGCAGCTGGCACCAATGCCCAGCTTGGCACCAGCCGCTACCTGATCGCCGAAGCCGACGAAAGTGACGCCAGCTTCCTGCACTTGCAGCCGCTGGTGGCCGTGGTCACCAACATCGACGCCGACCACATGGCGACCTACGACGGTGACTTCAACAAACTGAAGAAAACCTTCGTCGAGTTCCTGCATAACCTGCCTTTCTACGGCCTGGCGGTGGTGTGCCTGGACGATCCGGTGGTGCGTGAAATCCTCCCGCAGGTCAAGCGTCCGACCGTTACCTACGGCTTCGGCGAAGACTGCGACGTGCGCGCCATCAATGTGCGCCAGCAAGGCATGCAGACGTTCTTCACCGTGCTGCGCCCTGACCGTGAACCACTGGATGTGTCGGTGAACATGCCGGGCAACCACAACGTATTGAACGCCCTGGCAACCATCTGCATCGCCACCGACGAAGGCGTCAGCGATGAAGCCATCGTCCAGGGCCTGTCCGGGTTCCAGGGCGTTGGCCGACGCTTCCAGGTCTACGGCGAACTGCCGGTGGACGGTGGCCAGGTGATGCTGGTGGACGACTACGGTCACCACCCGACCGAAGTCGCCGCGGTGATCAAGGCCGTGCGCGGTGGTTGGCCGGAGCGTCGCCTGGTGATGGTCTACCAGCCGCACCGTTACAGCCGTACGCGCGACCTGTACGACGACTTCGTCAATGTACTGGCCGACGCCAACGTCCTGCTGCTGATGGAAGTCTATCCGGCCGGCGAAGAACCGATCCCCGGTGCCGACAGCCGCAAGCTGTGCAACAGCATCCGCCAGCGCGGCCAGCTCGACCCGATCTACATCGAGCGCGGTGTCGACCTCGCGCCGCTGGTCAAGCCGCTGTTGCGTGCCGGTGACATCCTGCTGTGCCAGGGCGCCGGTGATATCGGCGGTCTCGCACCGAAACTGTTGAAAAGTGAGTTGTTCGCCGGTGCCGTTGTTGCATCGGTGGAGGGGAAGTTGAAATGACTGCTGCCTACGCCAACCTCGCCAGCACCGTCGCGCCGAAAGACTTCGGCCGCGTCGCCGTGCTGTTCGGCGGCAAGAGTGCCGAACGCGAAGTGTCCCTGAAGTCGGGTAACGCCGTTCTCGATGCGTTGCTCAGTGCAGGTGTGGACGCGTTCGGCCTCGACGTCGGCGATGACCTGTTGCAGCGTCTGCTGAACGAAAAGATCGACCGCGCCTTCATCATCCTCCACGGCCGTGGCGGTGAAGACGGCAGCATGCAGGGCCTGCTCGAGTGCCTGGGGATTCCCTACACCGGCAGCGGCATCCTCGCCTCGGCGCTGGCCATGGACAAGCTGCGCACCAAGCAGGTCTGGCACAGCCTGGGGATTCCGACGCCACGTCACTCGGTACTGAGCAGCGAAGCCGATTGTATTTCGGCGGCGACGGAACTGGGCTTCCCTTTGATCGTCAAACCGGCCCATGAAGGTTCAAGTATCGGTATGGCCAAAGTGAGTTCCGCGTCTGAATTGATCGACGCCTGGAAAGCGGCCAGTACCTACGATTCGCAAGTGTTGGTCGAGCAATGGATTCACGGTCCGGAGTTCACCATCGCCACCCTGCGTGACCAGGTGTTGCCTCCAATCGCCCTGGGCACGACGCACAGTTTCTACGACTACGACGCCAAGTACATCGCCAACGATACCCAGTACCGTATTCCGTGCGGCCTGGACAGCGCCAAGGAAAAGGAACTCATGGACCTCACGGCGAAAGCCTGTGAAGCCTTGGGTATCGCCGGTTGGGGCAGGGCGGATGTGATGCAGGACGCCGAGGGGCAGTTCTGGTTCCTGGAAGTCAACACGGCACCGGGCATGACCGATCACAGCCTGGTGCCGATGGCGGCCCGTGCTGCCGGCCTGGATTTCCAGCAACTGGTTCTGGCCATTCTGGCCGAGAGCTTCGGCAAGCAAGAGCCGCGAGGTTAAGACCATGCAAGGCGCACAGTTGAGACATCAGCCTACCGCACCCGGTCGCAAGCCGGTGCCGCGGGGTGCCAGCCGAATGGTGGCCAAAGAGCCGATGTCCGCGCGCCTGCCGAAAGCCAACTTTGGCTTTGTCAAAGCGCTGTTCTGGCCAGTCCTGCTGGTGGCGTTGGGGTTCGGTACTTATGAAGGCGCGCAGCGTTTATTGCCGTATGCCGATCGACCGATCACCAAGATCGCGGTACAGGGCGACCTGAGCTACATCAGCCAGCAAGCGGTGCAGCAGCGAATCGCCCCGTTCGTTGCGGCGAGCTTCTTCACCATCGACCTTGAGAGCATGCGCACCGAGCTTGAAACGATGCCATGGATTGCCCACGCCGAAGTGCGCAGGGTGTGGCCGGATCAGGTGGTGATTCGCCTGGAAGAACAACTGCCGGTGGCCCGTTGGGGCGACGAATCGCTGCTGAATAACCAGGGGCAGGCGTTCACACCGCGCGAGCTGGCCAACTACGAACACTTGCCGCAGTTGTTTGGTCCGCAGCGGGCCCAACAGCAGGTGATGCAGCAATATCAGGTACTGAGCCAGTTGCTCAGGCCATTGGGCTTCTCGATTGCGCGCCTGGAGTTGCGTGAACGAGGCAGCTGGTTCCTGACGACCGGCCCTGGCAGTGCCGGGCCCGGGATCGAACTGCTGCTGGGACGCGGCAACCTGGTGGAAAAGATGCGCCGTTTCATTGCCATCTATGACAAGACGCTCAAAGAGCAGATTACGAACATTGCGCGCATCGATCTGCGCTACGCCAACGGCCTCGCTGTTGGCTGGCGGGAACCAGTAGCGCCGACGACAGCCCAACCCGCTGTCGCGAAGAATTAAGAGAGGCAGGACCCCATGGCAAACGTGCAAAGCGGCAAAATGATCGTCGGTCTCGATATCGGCACCTCCAAGGTGGTGGCGCTGGTCGGCGAGGTCGCGGACGACGGCACGCTGGAAATCGTCGGGATCGGCACCCATCCGTCCCGAGGCCTGAAGAAAGGCGTGGTGGTGAACATCGAGTCCACCGTGCAGTCGATCCAGCGCGCCATCGAAGAAGCGCAGCTGATGGCTGGCTGCCGTATCCACTCGGCGTTTGTCGGCGTGGCCGGCAACCATATCCGCAGCCTGAACTCCCACGGCATCGTGGCAATTCGTGATCGCGAAGTCAGCTCCGCCGACCTTGAGCGCGTACTCGACGCCGCCCAGGCCGTGGCGATCCCGGCTGACCAGCGGGTGCTGCACACCTTGCCGCAGGATTACGTGATCGATAACCAGGAAGGCGTCCGCGAGCCACTGGGCATGTCCGGTGTGCGCCTGGAAGCCAAGGTCCACGTGGTCACCTGCGCCGTCAACGCCGCACAGAACATTGAAAAATGTGTGCGTCGCTGCGGCCTGGAAATCGACGACATCATCCTCGAGCAACTCGCTTCGGCTTATTCCGTGCTGACCGACGACGAGAAAGAGCTGGGCGTGTGCCTGGTGGACATCGGTGGCGGCACCACCGACATCGCGATCTTCACCGAAGGCGCGATCCGTCACACCGCGGTGATCCCGATTGCGGGCGACCAGGTGACCAACGACATCGCGATGGCGTTGCGCACTCCGACCCAGTACGCCGAAGAAATCAAGATCCGCTACGCCTGCGCCCTGGCCAAACTGGCGGGCGCCGGTGAAACCATCAAGGTCCCGAGCGTCGGCGACCGTCCGCCGCGCGAGCTGTCCCGCCAGGCCCTGGCCGAAGTGGTCGAGCCGCGTTACGACGAACTGTTCACGCTGATCCAGGCTGAGCTGCGTCGCAGTGGCTACGAAGACCTGATCCCGGCCGGCATCGTGCTGACTGGCGGTACCGCGAAGATGGAAGGCGCCACTGAACTGGCCGAGGAAATCTTCCACATGCCGGTGCGCCTGGGCGTGCCCCACGGCGTCAAGGGCCTGGATGACGTGGTGCGCAACCCGATCTATTCCACGGGCGTTGGCCTGTTGATGTACGGCCTGCAGAAGCAATCCGACGGCATCTCGTTCTCGGGTATCGGCAGCCGCGACAGCTTCAGCAACGAAGAACCCAAAGGTGCCTTGCTCGATCGCATCAAGAGCTGGGTCCAGGGCAATTTCTAAGATTTACCGCAGCACCGCAACACCGTTGTAGATACAGGCAGTAGGCGAAAAAACTAGAGAACGTAAAGGAGAGGGAAAATGTTCGAACTCGTAGACAACATCCCCGCAAGCCCGGTTATTAAAGTTATCGGTGTCGGCGGTGGCGGTGGCAACGCCGTGAATCACATGGTCAAGAGCAACATTGAAGGCGTTGAGTTCATCTGCGCCAACACTGATGCCCAGGCGCTCAAGAGCATTGGCGCGCGGACCATCCTGCAACTGGGTACCGGCGTGACCAAAGGCCTGGGCGCGGGTGCCAACCCTGAAGTAGGTCGTCAGGCCGCTCTCGAAGATCGTGAGCGCATTGCCGAAGTCCTGCAGGGCACCAACATGGTGTTCATCACCACTGGCATGGGCGGTGGTACCGGTACCGGTGCTGCGCCAATCATTGCCGAAGTGGCCAAGGAAATGGGGATTCTCACCGTTGCGGTGGTGACTCGTCCGTTCCCGTTCGAAGGTCGCAAGCGCATGCAGATTGCCGATGAAGGCATCCGCCTGCTGTCGGAAAGCGTCGACTCGTTGATCACCATTCCGAACGAGAAGCTGCTGACCATCCTCGGTAAGGACGCCAGCCTCTTGTCGGCTTTCGCCAAGGCTGACGATGTACTGGCCGGTGCCGTTCGCGGTATCTCCGACATCATCAAGCGTCCGGGCATGATCAACGTCGACTTTGCCGACGTACGTACCGTGATGAGCGAAATGGGCATGGCGATGATGGGCACTGGCTGCGCCAGCGGTCCGAACCGTGCACGCGAGGCTACCGAAGCGGCCATTCGCAACCCGTTGCTCGAAGACGTGAACCTGCAAGGTGCACGCGGCATCCTGGTGAACATCACCGCCGGTCCTGACCTGTCCCTGGGTGAGTACTCCGACGTGGGTAGCATCATCGAAGCCTTCGCTTCCGAGCACGCCATGGTCAAGGTCGGTACCGTTATCGATCCAGACATGCGCGACGAGCTGCACGTGACTGTCGTTGCGACCGGTTTGGGCGCTAAAATCGAGAAGCCGGTGAAGATCATCGACAATACCGTCCACACGTCGATGGCTTCCCAGCCGCAACAACAGGCCCCTGTTCGTCAGGACGCTCCAGCGGTGAACTACCGTGACCTGGACCGTCCGACCGTCATGCGCAACCAGGCCCAGGCCGGTGCTGCGACTGCCGCGAAGATGAATCCGCAAGATGATCTGGACTACCTGGACATCCCGGCATTCCTGCGTCGTCAGGCCGATTGATGAAATGTATCAGGGCTATGAAGGTGATTGGTGTTCAGCAAAGGCGTGGTCTGCTATCATCGCCAGCCTTTGTTGATACCAGTTCGCAATTTGCGCTGAAGCGGCCCAAGCCATGATTAAACAACGCACACTGAAAAATATTATCCGTGCCACAGGTGTAGGTCTGCACTCCGGGGAGAAGGTATACCTGACCCTCAAGCCTGCGCCGATCGACACCGGCATTGTGTTTTGTCGTGCCGACCTCGATCCCGTGGTGCAGATCCCTGCACGCGCAGAAAACGTTGGCGAAACCACCATGTCGACCACACTGGTCAACGGTGACGTCAAAGTGGATACGGTGGAGCACTTGCTCTCGGCCATGGCTGGCCTGGGCATCGATAACGCCTACGTCGAGCTCTCCGCGTCCGAAGTCCCGATCATGGATGGCAGCGCTGGACCTTTCGTATTCCTGATTCAGTCGGCTGGCCTGGAAGAGCAGGACGCCGCCAAGAAGTTCATCCGCATCCTGCGTGAAGTGACTGTGGAAGACGGCGACAAGCGCGCCACTTTCGTCCCTTTCGAAGGTTTCAAGGTGAGTTTCGAGATCGATTTCGATCACCCGGTTTTCCGTGACCGCACACAAAGTGCAAGCGTGGATTTTTCCAGCACTTCGTTCGTAAAAGAAGTCAGCCGCGCCCGTACCTTTGGTTTCATGAGTGACATCGAGTACCTGCGCAAGCACAACCTCGCACTCGGCGGCAGTGTTGAAAACGCTATTGTGGTCGACGCTGATGGTGTATTGAACGAAGACGGCCTTCGCTACGAAGACGAATTCGTGAAACACAAGATCCTCGATGCAATTGGTGACCTCTACCTGCTGGGCAATAGCCTGATTGGTGAGTTCAAGGGCTTCAAGTCCGGCCACGCACTGAACAACCAGCTGCTGCGCAAGTTGATTGAGCAGACAGATGCCTGGGAAGTCGTGACGTTCGAAGACGCCAGCACCGCACCGATCTCTTACATGCGCCCTGTAGCGGCCGTGTAAGTAAAAAACCTCTCTAGTTTTTTAAAGGCTGCCTTCGGGTGGCCTTTTTTTATGTGTGCGAATGTTCATCGCCATCCACTACAAGGCTACTACCCGATTGCGCCCGGTCTCCTTGGCTTGATACAACGCTTTGTCCGCGGCGAACATCAGCACCTCCAGGTTGATGTCGGAGCAGGCGTTCCAGGTGCTGATGCCAATGCTCACGGTAATTGGCGAGTCGGTCCCGTCGATCGGCGGTAGCTGCTCGACGGCCTCTCGAATGCGCTCGGCGATCTGTTGCGCGCCCGCCATATCGGTTTCCGGCAGGACCACCGAAAACTCCTCGCCTCCGTAGCGCGCGACCAGGTCGGCAGGCCGCCTTACGTGGGTGCGCAACACATTGGCCACTGCGCGCAAGGCCTCATCGCCGGCTTGATGGCCGTGACGATCGTTGAAGGCCTTGAAGTGATCGGCGTCGATCATCAGCAGCGACAATGGCTTGCCGGAACGCTGGGCGCGAAACCACTCATGACGCAACGTCTGGTCCAGCGTGCGGCGGTTCGCCAGACCGGTCAAGGCGTCGGTGGCGGCCAGTTGCGCCAGTTCCAGTTCGGCATGGTGGCGCAGGCGCAGTTCGCGGCAGAGCAACCAGGTCAGCCACAGCAGGCACGCACACAGCGCAATCGTGGCCAGGCTGACCACCAGCGCCGTGCGTTGCCACGAAGCAAACACTTCCGCGCCCGACAGCGCCACGATGACAATCAGCGGCAGATTGCCAACCTGGGAAAAGGTGTAGAGCCGTTGATCCTGGTGGCGACTCGAGACACTGCTGAAGCTGCCGTTGCCTTCCTTGACGATGCGCTGGAAGTTGGGGCGACTGCTGAAGTCCGAGCCGGTCAGGTCTTCGCCCAGGCGAGGGACTTGGGCTAGGAGAATTCCATCCTTGTTGATCAGGCTGATCGAGCTGTCAGGACCGATGTTCAGGCTGTTGAACAGCTGTTCGAAGTAGCTCAGGCGCATGGCCGCTTCGGCGACTCCAAGGAACTCGCCCTGGGCGCCACTGATCCGGCGGCTGAAGCTGATGCGCCATTCGTTGTTGGCCAACCGGGACCGAAAAGGACGGCTGATGAACATGCCCGGGTCGCTGTTGTTCACGTGGGACTGGAAGTACTCGCGGTCGGCAAAGTTACCTTTCCTCGGTTCTCGCGAAGCCGAGTCGGCGACTACGTTGCCCTGCTGGTCGAGCAACAGGATGTCACCCTTGTACGGTGCCGCGGTGGCGCGATCGAACAAGGCCAGGTGACGGATCTGCGGGGAAACGTGCATGAGGTCTTCACGACGCGAGGCCGCGATCAAGCCGAGCAAGGAGACGTCATAGAGCTCGATGTTGCGCAGGACGTCGGCTTCGATCAATTGCACAATGTTGGCCGCGGAGCGACTGGCTGACAGTTCGGCATTGGCGCGTTCACGCACCAGCAGGAACGCCACGATGCCGAGGATGGCAATCACCATCAAGACGCTGCCGACAATCACCAATCGCTCGGAACGCGTGGATGGGGTTGTGGGGTGAAATGTCGCGCTGCGCTCGCTCATGGTTCTGGCTTCTGCTGTCTAGGCGTCGGGAACATTCTTTTACAAGAATCGGGCAGCGTCCCGGACACCCGTCATATCCACCGCCTCCCTGCGCACTCCGGATAAAAAAAGGCCAGCAAAACGTGCCGGCCTTTTGTTTACTGAAGCTTAGAAGACATTGAGCGGGTAGTCGAAAATCACCCGGTATTCGTCAGTGTCCTGATCCAGTGCGCCATAACCGTTGCCACCCCGGTTCGTTGCCCATTGCAGGCGTAGGGCAAGGTTTTTCGCCTGGCCAGCCTGGACCACGTACTTGAGTTCGATGTCGCGCTCCCAGTGCCTGGCGTTTTTGCCGTCGGCGCTATACCAAGCGCTGTACCCTGGGCTGTCTGGATCGACTTTGGTCAGGTCCAGCTTGCCTCGGGAGTAGGACAACGCGGAGGTCAGTCCCGGCAGGCCGAGTCCGACAAAGTCATAGGCGTACTTGAGTTTCCATGAGCGTTCGTTGGGGCCGTTGAAGTCCGAGTATTGCTGGGAGTTGTCGAGGAAGACGCTATCGCCCTGGCTGATGTAGTCGAATGGGGTGTTGCCATTGACTCGCTGGTAAGCAGTGGTGACGCTGTGATTGCCGATGCCGAGGGTGAAATGCAGGCTGTAGGTGTTGTTGTCGATGTGGCCGAGCAGCGCGTCACCGGTGTCTTGCGTGTGATAGAAGTGCAGGCCTGGGTTGAGGCTGACCACCTCGTTGAGCGCATAGGTGTAATCGAGGTCGTAGTAGTACTGGTTCCAAATGTCCTTGAGCTCGGCGGCATACAGGCTGCTGCTCAAGCCGGGCAGACCGCTCCAGGCCACGCCTGCCCAGTTGAGATGCCGGCTCTCGTCACCTTCGGCCAAGGTGCCGTAGGACGTGCCGATACGGGTATGGCCACTTTGGTTATACGGCTTGGTGAAGCTCGCTTGCCCACCCTCTATCAGCCAGCCGTCGAAGCTGTGGTTGGTCAGGCTGACCCCGCGAAAGGTCTGCGGCAACATGCGGGTCTCACCGCCGGCAATCACCGGATTGGCGAGAAACAGGTCACCGGCCTTCAATTCGGTATCGAAGGCACGCATTTTCAGGGTGCCGCCTGCGGTGGAGAAAGAGCCCGGTGCCTTGCCGTTGCCATCGCTGACCGGCAGGATGCTCGAATTGTCCGTGCCACCGCCACCGTCGAGCTTGAGCCCAAGCATGGCATGTGCGTCGAAGCCGAACCCGACGCTGCCTTCAGTGAAGCCCGATTCGAAGATGCCCAGGAAACCCTGGCCCCATTCAATATTGTCATCGGCCTGCTGCTGGCGATTGCGGTTCATGTAGTAGTTGCGCGCGTTGAGGGTGAGGCTGGCGTCTTCGGCGAAACCTTGGGCAGCTGAATTGTCGGTGGCGTGAGCATTGGCCGTCATCGTTGCAGCGATTGCAACGAACAGCGCAGGTGAACTGAGTGGGAAACGCACGGGGGTAAAGCTCCTGGGTCAGCGGGGAACAGCACTTTTCTTGCAGTCGCAGAGGTGTCTTGTTGGCGAAAAAAGGACGCGGCGGGTGGCAAAAACCACAACGAAAAAAAGCCGCTGACAGCAGCGGCTTTGAAGACAACTTTTCAATGGGAAGAGCCGTTGAAAAGTGTCGAGGGAAACTGGAGCGGTGAGCGGCGATCAGCTGTCTTTCTCAGCCTGCTTGGCCTGGACGCTCGACGCTTGTGGGGCTTGGGTGGCCTCCTGGGCTTTGGCGGTCATCTCGATCTGGTGCTCTTCGTAGGCTGCCGCCCGGGCGGCATTTTGCGCGACGAAGGCCTGCGACTCTTCGGCCATGGCGAACGGAGACAGGAACAGAGAAGACAGAACGAAAGCGCTGGCAATACCCATACTGTTGGACATCTTTTAAACCTTCTTGCTTGGCAAGTGCTGTTTGGTGCGGGCAAAGATAAGGGGCTTGAGGGAAAGGAAAAAGAGCGGATTCATGAAAGGACTGTTACCTAAAGAGCAAAGATCGAGCTTCCGACACAACGCGCGGGAAAGATTTTTTGTAGGAGCCAGGTTTGCCGGCGAAGGCGTCCTGACAGCTGGAGCTAATCTTTCAGGTGTACATATCCAATTCTGCGGTAACGGCCACCTATGGTTTCGCCCTTACGGCGAGTCACTTGGAAAAACGGAACGCCGCCCGGCCCTAAGTAACCAAGGGCTCTTGCCCCTG